>JAAXWY010000095.1 GCA_013334745.1 Coriobacteriia bacterium | reverse complement strand
GCCCGGCCGACCTCAACGCGCAGGCGTGCTTTACCGCCCTCGAGTCGAACTTGTCGATCGTCAAGGACTTCGTCGCCGCCGACAACACGACGAGCCTGGGCAACGCTCTCACCGTGGCAGCGAATGCGCCTGCCAACCTGCGCGTGCGGGTGATCAACAACGGCACGGGTGCCGCGACGGGCGTCAGCGTCGCCGACGCGTTCGATGCGGCAGCGCCCACGACCGGAGTCCTCGCAAATTACCAGCTCATCAGCGTTTCGCCGGGCACGCCGAACGCCAACGGCGGCTTTGACACCGTCATCGGCGACCTCGCCGCGGGGGCCTCCTCGACCATCCTCCTTACGGTCGCGGCCTCGGTTGATGCGGTTTACTGCGACACGGCGACCGTCGCCGCTACCTCCGGGACCGTCGGCAACCCGAGCACGGCCTGCCTGACCGTGGCCACGCCCAACCTCACGATCACCAAGACCGACGCTCCGGCCAGCGTTGTTCCGGGTGCGACGTATACGTCCACGATCGTCGTGAACAATAGCGGCACCGCCACTGCAAAGAACGCCGTCATCAGCGACCTGCTCGGCCTCAACTCCGCTGCCAACGTCCAGGCCATCTACGTGAGTTCGAGCTTGAACGGCACGGCCGGCACGCTGGCCAACAACGTCGTCACGGCCAGTACGATCGACATCCTGGCCGGTGAGACCGTGACCTTCACGGTCGTGAGCCGCATCCCGCTTGGCGCAGTCGCAGGCACCTACTGCGACACGGCGACCGTCACGAGCAGCAACGCCGCCACCAAGCAGACTCCCGCCGTTTGCGTCACCGTCCCGGCCTTCTCGGCACTCCAGACCCAGTTGGTCGACCTCAGTGATCCGGTCGCGGTGGGAAGCAACGTCACCTACTTCTCGGTGCTCTATGTCGAGAGACTATCCAACGAGGGAGTGGGCAATAACAAGCTGACGTACAGCTTCGGTCTCGTCAGCCCGACCGTCCTCGGGATTCCCGGCGTCTTCCGGATCGTCTCGACGAACGTCTACCTCGACACGAAGCCGGTTCGAGATCCTACTACGGGCCTCATCGTATCGGATCCGTCGAGCCCCACCGCCGTGCTGCTGACGGCGGGTACCGACTACACCGTCGACGACACTACCCCGGGACTGCAGGTGATTACCATGACCCCGACGGTCACCCTGCAACCGGACACGGCGCTCTATGCGGTGCACGTGACGAGCGTCCCGACCGCGACGCCAACCAACAAGCTGTACACTACGAGCTACATCTGGGATTCGGCCGGGTTAGTCAACCCTGCGAATACCTACGAGGCCAGCTCGTCCGAACCCACGACCGTCCTCCCCTAGGAGAGGTCATGCCCCGCGGAGTACCGCGGGCCGCTTCATCCGTCTGAAAGAAGACCCGCGGGGGGAAACCCCCGCGGGTCTTCTTGTGACTCGCTGACGAATTCGTTGTGCGTGAAACACGGCAGTCTTGCCGCCGCTTCGGGCCGCGGGGCTTTCCGGACAAAT
>JAAXWY010000094.1 GCA_013334745.1 Coriobacteriia bacterium | reverse complement strand
CTTCGAAGACGTCCGCATCGAGGGTCACCTCATCGATTCGGGCATCATGTCAGCCGTCATGGACCACATCATCGCGCTGGGCGGGGAGTTCGAGACGCTCACGTTCGACGTGGGGCGCACCAACGACGACGCCTCGGTCGCGATCATTCGCGTGCGCGCCGCCGACCGCGTGGTCCTCGACGAGATCCTGCTCGCCATCCAGGAGCACGGAGCCGTCGCATGCGAACCCGCCGATGTCGTGTGGGCGCCCGCACCGCTCGACGGCGTGTTCCCTGAGGGCTTCTACTCGACGACCAACCTCGAGACCGACGTCCGTATGAGCGGTGGCTGGGTGCACGTCGACAATCCCGAGATGGACCTCGGTGTGCGCGTCGACCCGCAGGCGTGTGTCGCAGAGGCGATTCCCATGGCCGATGTTCGCGGCGGCGACCTCTACGTCGTTGGTCACAACGGCATCCGCGTGCACCCGCAGGAGCGCCCGCGCGCGAGCCAGTCGTTCGAGTTCATGGCCAGCGCCGTCTCTTCCGAGAAGCCCAAGGCCCAGGTCGTTGCCGACGTCGCCCGCATGTTGCGCGAGACCCGGGATGCCGGCCGCGAGGTTATCGCGGTCGTCGGCCCCGCTGTCGTACACACCGGCGCGGCCGAGCACCTCGCGCGCTTGGTCGAGTTGGGCTACGTGAGCGTGCTGTTCGGCGGCAACGCCGTGGCGGTCCACGACATCGAGTCCGCGATGTTCGGCACCTCGCTGGGCGTCTCGATGACCGAGGGCACCCCCACCCATGGCGGGCACCAGCACCACCTTCGCGCGATCAACACGGTGCGCGGCTGTGGCTCGATCGCACAGGCGGTCGAACAGGGGCACATCACCAAGGGCCTCATGTACACGCTCGTGAAGTCCGGCACCCCGTTCGTGCTCGCGGGTTCCATCCGCGACGACGGCCCGCTTCCCGATGTCATCACTGACGCCATGGACGCCCAGCGCGAGATGCGCACCTACGCGCAGCGCGCCGGCGCATGCCTGATGCTCTCGACGATGTTGCACTCGATCGCCACTGGCAACATGCTTCCCGCAGCGGTCACCACCGTGTGCGTCGACATCAACCCAGCGGTCGTTACCAAGCTCTCAGATCGTGGTTCATGGCAGACAATCGGCGTCGTCACCGACGTCGGTCTGTTCCTCGAGCAGCTTGCCAACGAGCTGGAGGGGTAAGACCTTCCCACGACAACACGTGGGAGGACTCATGGCGACGATCTACTTCGCAGGCGGATGCTTCTGGGGTCTCGAGAAGTACTTCTCGGTGGTACGCGGGGTCACGAGTACGGATGTGGGCTACGCGAACGGCACCGTCGACGCTCCGACGTACGCTCAGGTCTGCACCGGGCGCACGGGATGCACCGAGACGGTCCGGGTCGATTACGACCCCGCGATCGCACCGCTGCCGTTCCTCATCGAGCTGTTCTTCGATGCGATCGATCCGACGACGCTCAACCGCCAGGGCAACGACCGGGGCACGCAGTACCGCTCCGGCATCTACTACATCGACGAGGCGCACAGGGCGA
>JAAXWY010000093.1 GCA_013334745.1 Coriobacteriia bacterium | reverse complement strand
TGCCGCTCGCGAGTACGGCCTCGTCTGCGGGCACGGCGAGACCCTCTTCGATCTCGTGGCGCACGCGCTCCGGCTCGGCGGCGGGCAGGTCGATCTTGTTGATGAGCGGGATGATCTCGAGTTGCGCATTCATCGCCATGAGCGCGTTGGCCACGGTCTGCGCCTCGACGCCTTGCGTGGCGTCGACCACGAGCAGTACGCCCTCACATGCCTCGAGTGAGCGGCTGACCTCGTAGGTGAAGTCAACGTGACCCGGAGTATCGATCATGTTGAGCTGGTATTGATGTCCGTCCTCGGAGTCGAACATCACGCGCACTGACTGGGCCTTGATCGTGATGCCGCGCTCGCGCTCGATATCCATCGAGTCGAGGACCTGTTCGACCATGTCACGCGACTCGACGGTATGCGTCAGCTCGAGGATCCGGTCCGCGAGCGTCGACTTGCCGTGGTCGATGTGAGCGATGATCGAGAAGTTGCGTATGTAGCGGGGGTCTGTGGTCATAGCGAGGTAGTCTACCACGCTCGCGCCGCGTGTTGGCGACGCTCGGAAGCGTGTGTTAGAGTGGCAAGGTTCGTCGACACCCCACTGTCGAGGGCACCATCGTAGACCGAAAGGGTTAGGCCACCGTGGCAAACATCAAGAGCCAGAAGAAGCGCGTCCTCACCAACGAGAAGGCGCACCTGCGTAACAAGGCATACAAGTCGGAGCTGAAGACCGCTATCAAGCGCGTCCACACTGCGATCGAGGCCGGCGACGCTGCCGCCGCCAAGGAAGCTGCTGTCGCGGCTTCGACCCTGCTCGACAAGGCTGCCAGCAAGGGCATCATCCACAAGAGCCAGGCTGCCAACCGCAAGTCGGGCATCATGAAGGCTGCGAACGCGGTCGGCTAGACCCCGCAGACCTTCACGATCCAACGTTCGAGAGCGAGCCGGGCATCCCGGCTCGTTTTCATTTCCCGCTCCGCGTCAGCCGCAGCACGCAGCAGGTCCACGAGCTCCTCGCCCGTGAACGCACGAGCCTGCCGAGGAAGGCGCTTGAGCTGCCAATCCGGACGACCCAGTGCGCGCGCGAGATCCGCCGCCGACCCCTGTCCCCTGTCGGCCAGCGCCCGCGCCGCCATCAAGTCGCGCAGCGAGCGCATCGCGACGGCGTGCAGCCCGAAGACCGACTCACCGTCGCCGATGAGGGTGGATGAGAGTTTAAGGGCGCGACGGCAGTCACGATCCGCGAGCGCTTCAGCGAAATCCCAGACCTTTGCCTTTGCGGTGTTGGCCACGACCGCTTCGATGTCGACCCGCGTGATCGTGTCGCGCTCGCCGATATAGGCGATCAACTTATCGATCTCCGCGCTCACCTTGCGTAGATCCTCGCCGGTGGCGGCGACGAACTCCTCGGCGACGTCTAGTGACATCGACTTGCCACGGTCAGCAGCGAGCGAGACCACTCCACGTACGAACTCGGCACCTTTCGGCGTCTTACGTTCGAGTACGCCACCCAACTTGTCGACGGCCTTGTAGAGGCGCGTGTTCTTGGCGAGTTTGGCGCCCGACAGCGCCAGCACACAGCTGGGCGCCGGATCCGCTGCGTACGCGGTGATGGCATCTGCAGCGTCTTTAGAGAGCTTCTCGACGTTACGCACCATCACGAGTCGGTACTCGGACGCGAACGGCTGGGTGTTGCAGGCGACAAC
>JAAXWY010000092.1 GCA_013334745.1 Coriobacteriia bacterium | reverse complement strand
TGCTCATCGTGAGGACGTCCGATCGAAGACGCTCACAATCGAGGCCGACTTCGAGCGCGTGCTGGGGCCGCGGTCGCTCTTGGACCGGATCAAGGAGAAGGCGGCGCTGGCCTACGCATTGCGCGAGTGGTGGCGGATGAAGCTCGGACGAACCAACTATCAGCCGGGCACGCAGGTAACCCGCTTCGAGCATCGGCAACGACGAGCGAGCCCATTGGCGGTCGCGAGCGCCATTCCTCAGCTCGCCATCCAGTCACGACTCCCGGTTCTCGACACGTCCGCGCCCGTGATGCGACGCAGCGGGTGAGCCGGCGGTTGGCGGCGTGGGCGTTTCTCGACTAAGGCCTGTCCCTGATTGAGTTCGCTTGCCTGCTCCGTCATTCCCGCGAAAGCGGGAATCCATGGCCCGGAGACCTGGGCCCGCTATGCGACGATGGTGGCCCACAGATCATCCCAGGCGGCATTCGTCTTCTCGATTAGCTCGATCTTCCAGGCTCGTCGCCATTTCTTGATCTGCTTCTCCCGTGTGATGGCGGCAACCATGTCGGCGGCCATCTCGTAGTAGACCAACCGGTGGACACCGTATCGCTTCGTGAACCCTGTGGTGACGCCGTTCCTGTGCTCCCAGGACCGCTTGACGAGGTCGCTCGTGACTCCGACGTAGAGGGTTCCATTTCGCCTGCTGGCGAGGATGTAGACTGCGGGCTCCTTCGATTGCGCGGTCATCGTGAGGTCGTCTACACGGCTGCCGTGCCGGTGGTTACTGGTTCCGGCCGCTCATATCCGCAGCCACAAGAGGGCGCATCCTAGTGCAACAACCGCTGCGTAGTTGCGCAGAGTCTTCTCGTACCGCGTGGCGAATCTGCGAGCCTGCTTGAGAAGGCTGAATGTGCATTCGACTTCCGAGCGTGCCTTGTAGAGATCCGCATCATAGGCGATCCGCGTGCTGCGGCTGGCTGTAGGCGGGATCACCGCCATGCAGTCGAGATTTGCAAGTGTGCGGCGAAAGGCGTCGCTGTCGTAGGCTTTGTCGGCGAGCAGGCATGAGGGCTCAGTGCGTGTCACGAGGTCGGCGGCTGGAACGCTGTCGTGGCGCTGCCCCTCGGTGATCTCGAAGGTCAGCGGCAACCCAAGGGCATCGACAACAAGGTGCACTTTCGTGCTTAGGCCTCCTCGTGACCGTCCGATTGCGTTTGCCTGGGCCCCCCTTTTCCGCCAGAGCCATGCTGGTGTACCCGGTTGATCGTGCTGTCCAGGCTGTGCCACTCGTTGTCAGGGTCATCCTTCAGATAGTCGAACAGCCGCTTCCACTTATCAGTCCTGGACCAACGGTCGAAGCGGTTGAAGACCGTCTTCCAGGGGCCAAAGTCAGCGGGCAAATCGCGCCAAGGAGCGCCTGTTCGGCGCCACCACAAGACCGCGTCGATGAAGTTGCGATCGTCGATTCCCCGGCGCCCAACACGTCGATCTTCGCGCAAGAATGCAGCGATCTTCTGCCACTTTCGGTCGTCAAGTGTCAGTCGGAGTCCCATCGGCAGCGTAGATCAGAAACCAGATCGGCGCGCAACGTCGATCGCACGGCTGAAGTAGCCGCGGTGACCTCGCGCCCTGGATTCCCGCTTTCGCGGGAATGACGTTGGGCGAGAGTGGGCGCCAGTCCTGGAGGCGATTCAGGGACAGGCCCTAGTCCTCGGC
>JAAXWY010000091.1 GCA_013334745.1 Coriobacteriia bacterium | reverse complement strand
TCGAAGTAGCGCCTCCGTATCCCGATGCCTTGGAATGTCGCCGGGTTCCAGATCCGATGCGTCACGCGCGCCTCATCCCAACTCGAGCGTCACAGGCACGACGCCGTCAGTGACCTGTCCCGCCGAGAAACCCAGATCCGCCGCGAGCTCGAGCATCCGCTCGTTGTCCGGCGCGAAGCGGGCCCGGAGTCGCTCCAGACCGCGATCCTCGGCGATGCCGATCATCAGGTCGACGAGCTTGAAGCCCAGCCCCTTGCCGTGGAAGTCGTCGTGGACGATCACGGTGAACTCGCCTTCAGGGCGCTCGGGATCGGTGAGCAGCCGCCCGACGCCGATGAGCCGCTTTGTGCCCGCTTCGCCGGTCAGCTCGGCCACCATCGCAATCTCGCGCTCGTAGTCGTTGTTGGTGAAGCGCACGAGCCTGTCGTGGTCGAACACGGGGATGCCGTCGAAGAAGCGGTCGTGCAGCGAACGCTCCGTCATCGTCTCGAGCATCTCGGCGATCATGTGCTCGTCTTCTGGCTTGATGGGCCGCAGCAGCACGTCGGTGCCGTCGCTCATCTTCCACGGTGCGACGTACCGGGTCGGGTAGGGCGTGATGACCAGGTGCGGTGTGGCCGGAGAGCCCGCGAGCACCGACTCGTCGATGATGATGCGCGCGTCGACCGCGACCGGTTCGCCGTTGGCGACCACAACCGGGTTCACGTCGATCTCGGCTATCTCGGGGAAGTCCACGACAAGGTTCGACAGCATCGTGAGCATCCCGTCGAGTGCCGCGAGATCGGTGGGTTCCACACCACGGGGCGGTCGCGAGAGCGAGCGGAACACACGCGTCTCTTCGACCATGCGGCGAGCGAGCACCGGGTTGAGTGGCGGCAGGCTCACGCTGAAGTCGGCAAGCCCCTCGGCGCCCACTCCGCCGGCACCGAACACGATGACCGAGCCGAACTGCTCGTCCTTCTTCATGCCAAGGATCAGCTCGTAGTCGACGTGGCGCACCATCTTCTGGACGGCCACGCCTTCGATGGTGGCGTCAGGTGCACGCATCTTCACCCGTTCGAGCAGCTGAGCGTAACTGCGCTCCAGATCATGCTCCGAGCAGATACCGACCTCGACGCCGCCCACCGCATTCTTGTGGGTGATCTCGTGCGACACGATCTTGAGCACCACGGGATACCCGATGTCGGCGGCGGCCTCGAGCGCCTCGGCAACGCTGTGGGTGGTCTGCTGGCGAACGACCGGGA
This sequence comes from Coriobacteriia bacterium, assembly GCA_013334745.1. NCBI lineage: Bacteria > Bacillati > Actinomycetota > Coriobacteriia > Coriobacteriia bacterium. The sequence goes on along the minus strand of JAAXWY010000091.1, from coordinate 452 downwards.
TGCCGTAGGTCGTGAGGAACCGCTTCGATTCCTCCTCGGTCAGCACCAGCCTGCCCGACTTCGCGATGCGCTTGAGCATCGCCTCGAGGTTGTGACGCGGCGGCGCGACATCCACCGACAGCTCGGCGGGCGTCTCGTACAGCAGGTCGAGGTTGGCCGAGTAGCGATACATCCCCAGGTACGTCTTGACCGCGTCCTCGGGCGTCTCGTAGCACGGGATCCCCGCTTCCGAGAAGATCTTGCGGCCGGCCTGGACGGTCTCGCCGCCCATGAGCACCGTGATGACCGGCTTGTCGGTCGTGGCCACGAGCTCCGAGACCGCGTGCGCCATCTCGTCGGGACGTGCGTTGCCCTGGGGCGTGTAGAAGAGCAGGATGCCGTTGACCGCGTCGTCTGCGATGCACGCAGCCACCGCCGCGACGAATCGGTCCTTGCCCGCGTCACCCAAGACG
>JAAXWY010000090.1 GCA_013334745.1 Coriobacteriia bacterium | reverse complement strand
GATCTTCGTGCCCTCGGGCAGCCCGTAGAACACCGTCGAGTCGAGTTGCAGCCGCATGCGAATCTTCAGGCGGTTGTAGATGACCGACGACACCAATGCGTACTCGTCGGCGAGTCGGACTTCCCGCTCGAGGATAGAGGCGATGGTGACCACGTCGTTGATGGTGAGGTTCTTGGACTCCGCATAGGACATGTCGAGGTCCGCAGTGCGCTTGTCGAACGTGTTGAGCATCATGCTCACGACGTCCTCTTCGGTCGTGCCCTTCTTGACCCGGTACGTGGCTGGGAACAAGAAGCCTTCGAGGGAGTCCCCGTATGCGTCCTCGAGGTACGGGTGCTTGTCCGCGAACAAGGGAGCACCCTTGAGCATCAGATCGAGCAGCTTGGCTTCATCGAGCTTGGCCCGCTTGGCGAACCGCGCCGCGATCTGCTTTGCAGTGAACCCTTCGGGGATGGGGACGTCGTAGTAGACGACGTCGGGGCCCTTCGCCAGCTTGGCCATAGCGGCCTCGTAGCCCATGCCGGTGGTGAGGTTGTACGTACCCGCCTTGAGTGAGCCGTCGACCTTGGCCCGCCGGGCCTTCACGCGAAACATCATCGCGTTGTCGACGACACCGGCCGTGGCCAGGGACTCGGCGATCTCAGCCGAGGACTCGCCCTTCTTGATCGCGAGTTCGATCTGCGCGCCGGGTGCGACATCGTGCTGCGACTTGTAGAGCATGTTCCAGGCGACGGCCGCGCCGATGCCCGCGATGACTATGAGCACGACGACCGAGACCAACGCAGCGACCACAGCGCGGCGGCGACGGACTCGCTGTGAGCGCATCCGAGGCATCGGGGGTTCGTTGATGGTCATGTGAGTAAACCAGTCTCCTACAGGGTTCGCGGTGCGGGGCACCGGCGTCATTCGATGCGGCTGTCGCCCGCTTATCGAGCGACACGCATGCCAGTCTAGCGGATGGCACCGACAGATCCCGACGAGTGGGCGAACCGACACAGTGGCTCCATCGACCGCCCTTCGGGTACCTATGTATCGCCCGGACAAAGAGAGGAGCGCCATGCGGCGCACCAAGATAGTCGCCACGCTCGGCCCCGCGACCGATTCCCCCGAGGTTCTCTCGGCGGTGCTTGGCGCCGGTGTGGACGTCGTGCGGCTGAACGCTGCCCATGCCACCGTCAGAGAGCTCGCGACCCGCCTCGATGAGGTCAGGTCGGCGGCTGCTGCGTTGGGACGCGAGGTCGGCGTGCTCGTGGATCTTCCCGGACCCAAGATCAGGGTGGGCGAGGTCGCGGACGGGGTGGTGCTCATCGCTGGCGAGGAGTTTCACCTCTTGGCCAGCGACTGTACAGGGGATGCCGGCCACGCGTGCGTGACGCACGAGGCGCTGTGGCGTGACGTCGCCGCGGATGACTTGATCCTGATTGATGACGGTCGAATCGAGCTCGCGGTGCTCTCGTCGGAGCCTGGAGATGTGACGTGCCGCGTCGTCACCGGCGGCGAACTGCTCGCACACAAGGGTGTCAACGTCCCCGGAGTCACTTTGTCGGTAGAGGCGGTCACGCCCACCGACAAAGAGGTTGCGACGTGGGCCGTGGGCGCAGGTGTCGATTGGGTGGGCCAGAGCTTCGTGCGGTCCGCCGCCGACATCGAGAGTCTGCGCGCGGCCGTACCCGGGTGCGCGCCGGTCGTCGCCAAGATCGAAAAGCACGAGGCAGCCGCAGCG
>JAAXWY010000089.1 GCA_013334745.1 Coriobacteriia bacterium | reverse complement strand
CCGGTGGGCATCCGTACGGTCGACGAGCTCAGCCTGCCGCCGGTCATCTCGAAGATCGCCGACGAGGAACGCGGCCTCGTGCTGGTCACCGGGACCACGGGCAGCGGCAAGAGCACCACGCTGGCCGGCATGGTGGACCGCATCAACCGGACGCGGTGCGTGCACGTCCTGACGGTCGAAGACCCCATCGAGTTCCTCCACAAGGACCACAAGTCGATCATCAACCAGCGTGAAGTCGCCACCGACACCCGCTCGTTCGCGCACGCGATGCGCGCCGCCCTCCGCCAGGACCCCGACGTCATCCTGGTTGGCGAGATGCGCGACCTTGAGACCATCTCGGCTGCGATCACCGCCGCCGAGACCGGCCACCTCGTGTTGGCCACCCTGCACACTACCGGTGGCCCCGAAACCATCGACCGCGTGGTGGACGTCTTCCCGCCCCATCAGCAGCAGCAGGTTCGCATGCAGCTGTCGACATCGCTCGAAGGAGTACTGTCACAGGTGTTGCTGCGCTCCACCGATGGCCGCAGCCGCGTGATGGCGATGGAGATCATGCTGGGAATCCCTGCGATCTCGAACCTCATCCGTGAGGGAAAGACCCACCAGATGGAGACAATCATCCAAGGTGGCGCGCAACTTGGTATGCAGACCCTCGACCAGCATCTGAAGAATCTGCTGTCGCGGGGCAAGATCACCTACGAAGAGGCGATCAGCAAGGCCAAGAACCCCCGTGAACTCGCAGCGATGGTGGGCAAGAAGATATAGCCCGCTGAAGACATCGTTGAGACCGTACCGCGGGCCCCGACATGGGGCCCGCATTCGTATGAAGGAGGACGGATGGAGACTGCACGAGTCAAACTCACAGGTCGACGCCAGTTCGTGGGTGTCGATGGCGCAGGACACAGCATCGTGATGGACGCCAAGGCCGAGTACCTGGGAGAAGGGTCAGGCATCAGGCCCGTCGAGCTGGTGCTACACGGTCTCGCGGGCTGCACGGGCATGGACGTCATCTCCATCCTCGAGAAGAAGCGTGAAGACGTCCGGGGGCTCGAGATCGTCGTCAACGGCACCCCGAGGGTCGAGGAGTATCCCAAGATCTACACCGACATCCAGGTTCACTACATCGTGACCGGATACGGTGTGAAGCCCGGCTCGGTCGAGCGTGCGATCGCGTTGTCCGAGGAGAAGTACTGCTCGGTCAAGGGGATGCTCTCCGACGAGGTCAACGTCACGACGAGTTTCGAGGTCATCGAGGCGGCCCCGGCCAACACACCTGTCCTCGAGGAGGCGTAGGTGCGCGACGCGGTACTCATGCCGGTGTACAACGAGGCTGCGACCGTGGCCGACGTGCTCGATGCCGTGCGCGGTTACTATCCGGGCGAGATCATCGTCGTCGACGATGGATCCACCGATGAGACCCCGCGCATCTTGGCGACCCGCAATGACATCGCTGTCGTGCGGATGGATTGCAACTGCGGGTACGGTTGCGCGTTGCGCATCGGGTTCGACGTCGCCCGGGAGATCGGGATCGAGCGGCTCGTCACGATGGACTGCGACGGGCAGCACGAGCCGGCCCACATCCCGCAGTTCTTCTCGGCACTGGAGCAGGGGGCCCGCGTGGTCTCCGGTTCGCGCTACCTTCCGGGCAGCGGGGCGGCGGGTGCGGTTCCCACGGATCGACGTGAGATCAACGCTCGCGTGACCGCCATGATCAACGATGCGACCGGGTGGACGCTCACCGATGCGTTCTGCGGGTTCAAGGGCTATGACGTCGCGATGCTGGGCGGCCTCAAGCTGTCCGAGGCCGGCTATGCGATGCCCATCGAGCTGTGGGCGCGCATCTGGCGGGCGGGACTCGACATCGTCGAGATCCCAGTCGAGCGAATCTACTGCGACCACAACCGAAGCTTCGGGGCGGCACTCGACGATCCTGAATCGCGCTGGAATTACTACGTCGACGTGTGGAATCGTGCGATCGAGGAGGGCGAGTAGATGACCCAGGCACCCTACGATGCCGTGTGTGTCGGCGCCCATCCCGACGACGTCGAGATCGGCATGGGGGCGACCGTCGCCAAGCTGACCGCGTCTGGCGCTCGGGTGGCGATAGTCGACCTCACTAACGGCGAACCCACTCC
>JAAXWY010000088.1 GCA_013334745.1 Coriobacteriia bacterium | reverse complement strand
GGATCTTGAACCCGATTCCATAGCTGACATCTCGGCGAACCCCGATGCGATGATCCGCCACGTGACCCAGCGTGCCCGCCCGGGGTCGATCGTCTTGATGCACGTCATGTACGACTCCGGTGGACCCAGCCGAGAAGCCCTGCCGCGGATCATCGACGCGCTGAGCGCCCAGGGATACCGGTTCGTGACAGTCTCGGAGCTGCTTGAGGTCGATAGTTCCAGCCGCTGACCAAAGCCGCGCGGGCCGGCGATGCTCATCGCGTGTTGCGATTCCTTCCGGTTGCGGAACACTGAAGACAACAGGAAGGAAGCAACATGAGCACAGTCATCGACTTCAAGGATGTATCCCTTTCCGGTCTTGAGTCATCTCCCGTGGCGGCAGCGCTGGCTGGTCTTCGAGCCAACGAGGCGCGCTACTTCATGAACAAGTACAAGCATGAGTTCGCTACCGAGCCGGCGAGCGAAAGCCCCGAGACGCTCGACTACGTGAACACCATCCTCAAGCAGGAGCGTGGCCTTGAGTTCGCGGCCACTCCGCTTGAGACGTCGCGCTTTCAGGTCGAGAACATCAAGATGGCCTACGTCTTCTACGAGGACGGTCTCTCGGTCAACGTGATGTACGCCGTCGACGATCCGAAGAAGCGCGCAGTGGGCTTCAAGCTGTCGGATGGCATGGAAGTGCCCGCCGAGCTCGAAGGGAAGTTCAAGTTCGCGCGCATGAAGTCTGCGCTCGCTGGCACGATCAGGGGCTCGTTCTTCGTGATCAAGGGCGAGTACTAGGCTTCCCAGATTTCGCTCGTCGCGTGCGCAAGTGCCTCGCGCACTGCGCGGGCGATCAGCGTCGCTCCAGCCCCACCTGGGTGCACGCCGTCGAACTTGAACGCCTCGGGATGACCGGCGGTCGCGCCATGCACGTCGACGAGCCCGCAGCCCATGTCTGACGCGATCTGCTCGACTACGGCACAGACCTGCTCGAGTGCGGACTCTGACATGCCGTACCGCACGTTGGCGCTGCGACCCAGCCGGTACAGCGTCGGAGGCGTCAGGAGCCACACGCGCGGCCGCGAGGCGAGCCCCCGATAGTGGGCGACGAGCGCACGGTAGTCGCGCTCGAAGGCGTCGGCGCCCTTCCAGTTGTCTCCCCGGACGTCGTTCGTGCCCAGCATGATCAGCACGATGTCGGGCTCGAAGTCGCCGCTACGCACAAACGCGTCGCTGCCCTGGTATGGCATGTCGGCATCGTGCTGCGCGGCGTGGCCGTTGGCCCCGAAGCCGCAGACCAGGTATCGCTCGCCCAGCATCCGCTGGAGCTGCGCCGGGTATGAGTTGGTCCCGCGGCGCCACACGAACGTGCCGCGCGTGATGCTGTCGCCGACGCAGGCGATCCGAACCGGTCCTGGCGTGGACGTCACGCTGACGCCTCCGGGTCGGCGCAGCTCGTCTGCCAGGGGGCATCGAGCTGGTCGTTGAGCTCGCCGACCGCGCGCTCGAGGTCCTCGGCGGTGCGCATGGACGAAGCCGTCGGGAAACTGGTGGTCACGAAGTGCTGCGAGTACGGGAACACCGCGACTTCGAACGGCTTGGGGTCGAGCGCGCCTCGGCCGAACGTGCTCTCGCACAGCGAGATGTCGTCGAGCGGGAGCTTGAGCGCCTGCGACATCTCGCCGGGATCGAACACAAGGCTGAACGGCTTGGTGCTTTCCTGAAGCTCTCCGCCGTAGTCGACCGAGAGGTTGCCCTCGACCCACAGCCGCTGGTCGAGCGGGGTCGTGACGCCGTTCTTCATGTCCGCCGTGAGCGCGAGCCGGTGGCCGGACTCTGCGCTTTCGACGTCGACGATCACCTCGCCGCGATACGACGTCGTCACCACCGAGTGTGAGGTGCTCGGCAGCGTGAATCCGCGGCTGGGGTCGTAGCTGTGCGCGTTACTCTCGTACTCCTCGATGATCCACGACAGCAGGCCCGTCTCGGTGTTCTCGGCGATGAGGTAGAACTCGACTCGGTCGCCCCAGAAGACGTTGGTGTGGACGGTGAAGGCGCTCACGATGGCGCACGGGCGCTTGTGTGTGTCGCCGAACATCGCGGAGGGGTGGAGGCGATAGTTGGGCGGGAGCAGGCGCTCCATCTCAGCGGTGTCGGTGATCTCGAAGGACAGGAACACGGCGTAGGGTTCGACCACGAAGCTCATG
>JAAXWY010000087.1 GCA_013334745.1 Coriobacteriia bacterium | reverse complement strand
GCGACGACGACCTTCTTGCCCAGCGCCGCGGCGACGAACCCCTCGATGAGGATGGCCAGCCCGAAGCCGCCGGCGTCGACGACCCCGTTCTCCTTGAGGACTGGCAGCAGCTCGGGCGTGCGCTTCACCGACTCGAAGGCCCCGACCGAGACTGCCTCAAGCGCAGCAGACGGGGTGAGTCCTGCCGCAGCGGCCGTGGCAGCCGCCTCCGCCGTGTCCTTGATGACGGTGAGCATGGTGCCTTCAACAGGCTTACGCACCGCCTGGAAAGCTACCGTGGTTGACCGTTCGAGCGACGCGGCAAGCGCTGCTGCATTGAACGCGGTGACGCCATCAAGCCCCTCGCACATGCCGCGAAGGATCTGCGAAAGGATCACACCCGAGTTGCCGCGGGCTCCCATGAGCGAGCCATGTGTGACCGCCTTGCAGATGTCGGCGACGGTCGCATCGGTCGGGAGCTTTGCCGTCTCGGCGACCACTGCGTCCATGGTGAGCGACATGTTGATGCCTGTGTCGCCGTCGGGCACAGGAAATACGTTGAGTCGGTTGACCTCGTCCACGCGCTCCTTCAGAGCGGCCGCAGCCGAGGCGATTAGGTCGCGAGCGTTAGGCATGGGATCTCCGGGCTACTTGGACTGGCGCACCTTGACGCCCTGCACGTGGACGTCGATGCGCGCCACGGGGACGTCGGCAGTGTGGGTCAGGACGTAGCGCACGCTGTTCGCGAGGTTGTGTGAGACCTCGGTGAGATTGGTTCCGTGCTCGATGACGACATAGAGGTCGACCGACACACCGTCGTCGGAACCAACGACCTTAACTCCTTTGCGCAGCTTCTGACGGGGAAGCAACTGAGCGACCCCCTCGGCCAGTGTCGGCGAAGCCATCCCGACGACTCCGTAGCTCTCAAGCGCGGCGTAGCCGGCGAGATCGGCCAAGACATCGTTGGCGATGTGAACAGCACCCTTGGGCGTATCGGACATCAGAGCAGCTCCCCTCCGGAGACTGGTTCGTCGAGATCGTTCAACTCTGCGAGCAGCACCTGGGCCGAGATGTCATGAACCACCGCAGCCTGCGCGAGCGTCTCCATCGACGCGGCCAGGCAGTGTGCGCACCCGAGACCGTGCCGTTCGAAGACGTCTGCCGCGTCGGGGTGAACCGCGATGATGTCCTTGATCAAGGTATCGATCGAAAACGGCATCTTCGCACCCCCACTCGACAGCGCCCGCAGTATCAAGGAGTATAGCCGATGGCCTGCGGCAATCCTGCCGCCATCTGCCTTGCTTGGCACTCAAGGCGTGTGCTAGTATTTCCCGCGCTTTGTGCTTAAGAACATCTGTCCGCCGCATGGCGGCTCGAGTCCCAAGGAGTACGTCATGTCGAAGGTCTGCGAAGTTTGCGGCAAGAGCCCGTCGGCCGGTCGCAACGTCAGCCACTCGCACCGCGTCACCAACCGCATGTTCCGCCCGAACATCCAGAAGGTGACCGCTGTGGTCAAGGGTCACGTGAAGAAGGTCAACGTGTGCACCAAGTGCATGAAGGCCGGCAAGATCGTTCGCGCGTAGTACGTCTGCACTCCTGCATCACACACCGAAGGCCGCCCCATGGGGCGGCCTTCGTCGTTGGTTCGATGCCTTGTTGCCCGCGCCTTGTCCGGCATTGGGTGCCGGTCAGCACCCGTCCTACGAAGCGGGACGCATGCTCTCATACAAAGCCAAGACGACCCGAGGGTCGAACTGCGTCCCGGCGTGACTCCCGATCTCGTCGAGGGCCTCGCTTGGCGCTATGGCTTCTCGGTAGGGTCGCTGGGAGGTCAGGGCCACGAACGCGTCGGCGACGGCAAGCACCCGTGCACCCAGCGGTATCTGCTCCCCGCTGACCCCCCGCACATAGCCGCGCCCATCGAAGTGCTCGTGGTGATGCAGCACGACCGGGACAGCGTCACGCAGCGCCGGTACCTGGGCGAGCGCCTCGGCACCGACCTCCGGGTGCAGTCGCAGCAGGGTACGCTCGACGGTGGTGAGACTGCCGGTGCGTGCCGTCACGGCCGGCCCGATGCGCCCCATGCCGATGTCGTGGAACACGCAGGCGTAGCGCAACGACTCGATGGCCGACTCGGGCATCTCGAGGATCGTCGCGAGCTGCTCGCACAGGTCCAAGACCCGTTCAGTGTGATTTGCCCGAAACGGGTCCGACTCCTCGACGACCCGGACGAGCGCCTGGAGGGAGTCTATGAACAGCGTGCGATTCTGCTGCTGGGACCACGCGTTCCTGAGACCCGCGGCGGTCAGACGCCCAAGAGACTCCAATGCACGCAGGTCACAGGGCGCGAACCGCGACGAATACGTGGCGGTTCCAACGTTCAACACCCCGAGGACGCCGTCCTCGTCGGCGATCGGCACACTAACCGCCGACAGAACGCCTCGTCCGCCCCCGGGACGAGACGTGGCCGCAGTGTCATCGATGGTGAGCGGCGTACCCGTGGCCCGAACCCATCCGGCGATACCTTCGCCGACAGGGACG
>JAAXWY010000086.1 GCA_013334745.1 Coriobacteriia bacterium | reverse complement strand
CGCCCTCGGTCCTAAGACCTGCACCAACTGCGGCGCCGCAGTCGCGCCGGGTGCCAAGTTCTGTCCCGAGTGCGGCACGGCGCAGGGCTAGGTGGAACCGATGACTCGCACCAAGTGGATGCGTCTGGCGGCCGTCGCTTTGGTCGCCCTGCTCGTAGTTGCGCTGTTCGTTCCCCTCGTCGCCTCAGGGCGCGCGGGTGGCGGGCAGTCGAGTAACCCGGGCCGATCGGGCGGAAGCAGTTCGTTCGGCGGAAGCAGCGGTGGCAGCAGCGGTGGGTCGGGGATGGGCGGAGCGCTCGCGGGCGCTGCGGTCGGCTCCGCGTTGAGCGGGGGCGGCGGAAGCAGCGGAGGGTGTTGCGGCTTCATCTTCCTCGTGATCATCATCATCGTCGTCTTCGCCGTGATTCAGGGCATGAAGAAGAAGGGTCTGGACCCCGAGGCCATGCTCAACGACATGGCGTCGCAGGCGGCAGCACCGCCTCCTGCACCGATGGCACCCGCCGACTTCTCGGTGCTCAAGGATCCGGATACCGCATTCTCCGAGCAGCTGTTCTACGGCCGGGTCAACGAGATGTTCCTGGCGATACAGGAGGCGTGGGAGGCCCGCAACATGGAGCCGGCTCGCCGTTTCCTCTCACAGCAGCAGTTCGAAGTGCTCAAGGCCGGTGTCGATGAGTACGTGACCAACGGGCAGATCAACAAGCTCGACAACGTGCACATCGACAAGATCACGCCGGTCTCCGTATCGCGTGAAGGCGACGCGGACTACGTGAAGGTCATGCTCACCGCGACGATCATCGACTACACCGTCGACGAGCGCACCGGTCAGATCGTGAATCCGGGCGTGATGGGCGATGGCAAGACGCCGAAGACGTTTGACGAGTACTGGACCCTCACGCGCAAGGTCGGGGCGATCACCAAGGCCGATGCGACCATCAAGAAGTGCCCGAACTGCGGTGGCCCTGTCACCGACGGGAACTACGTCAAGTGCGCCTACTGCGGCACGATGATGAACGACCCGGCGCTTGACTGGGTGCTTCTGCGCATCGAGCAGCCGTAAGCGATAGAGCGCGAGCGGCCTAGCCGCACGCGAGCGAGACAGCAGGCCCCGCCCCTCATCCGGCGGGGCCTGTTCGCGTCTCGGGTGTCAGCACCGCGCACATACGGTACCCTCGGATTGCGCACCCGACCGAGGAGGACTCGTGCCCGACCAGACCATACCGAGCGCCGAATTCGGCATCTGCGGCGGCAGCGGCAGCCTGAGCTTCGACTTCCCCGCTGCGTTGTCCGACCCACGCGTGACGGTGCTCGCCAGCGACCTCGTGTTCGAGACACCATTCGGGCGCTCGCCCGCGTTCACGCATTTCAGGGTCGACGGCGACCACGGCCCCGTCCATGCGCTCGCGATCAAGATGCATGGCTGGCGTCGTGGCGTGAAGCGGGCCGATGCCTCGCTCCAGGCGTTCTGGGCGTTTCACGAAGCCGGAGTGCGCAAGGTGATCTCGGACGGCGGCGTAGGCTCGCTCAACCAACTGCTCGACCCGCGGGACGTCGTCGTGCCCAACGACTTCATCGACCTGACGATGAAGCAGGACATCTACGTACGGGGCGACCATCTGCTCATCATGCGCCAGCCGGTCTGCCCCGACATGGCGCGCACGCTCACCGGCAAGGCGGCCGAGGGTGACTTCGGGCGCGTCTTCGGCCGCGGCACCTACCTCGTCACTGACGGGCCGCGCTTCGAGTCACCCGCCGAGGTCGACTATATGAAGCGGCTCGGGGGCGACATCATCGGCCAATCGCTCGCACCTGAGGTCTTCCTCGCACGCGACATCGGCGCCTGCTTCGCCGGCATCTACCTCGTCGTCAACTACGGTGAAGGCATCGTGCGCGACTGGGAGCACGAGGAGCTCAAGTCCGCCTTCTACGACGAGTCCGAGGCGATCTCGCGCATCGTGCTCGACACGGTCGCCGAGACGAATCTCGGCGCCGAGTGCGGCTGCATGGAACTGCGCAAGCCCTCGCTACTCAACCTGCCCGACGAGCGCGAGCAGTAGCGGATGCGGCTTGTCTCAGCGGATTGGGTGCTGCCCGTATGCGCCGCACCGATACGTGACGGCGCGGTGCTCGTCGATGGCGACACCATCGTCCGCGTCGGCCCGCGCACAGACCTCGACGCCTCGCTCGCAGCCGATGTCGATCGCGAGCACTTCTCCGGGTGCACGATCACGCCGGGACTCGTCAACGCACACACGCACCTGACGCTCACGGCGCTCTCGGGCGTGGTGCCACCGGCGCCGTTTCACGAGTGGCTCCCCCGGCTCGTCGCCGCGATGAAGCACTGGGAGATCGCCGACCACGAGGCGTCCGGGGTCATCGGGGCCGAGCAGTCGCTCGAGTGCGGCGTGACCGTCGTCGGCGACATCGCGTATGGGGCCGCCGAGGTCGCCTCGGCGAGCGCGGCCGGCCTCGGCGGCGTCTACTACTGGGAGCTGCTCGGTCTTCCCGCCGATAAGGTCCCCGAGCACCTCGCCTACCTGCGCTATCCCGAGGCTCCCGGCGAGTACGGGGCGCGCGTCGTGTGCGGGTTGTCGC
>JAAXWY010000085.1 GCA_013334745.1 Coriobacteriia bacterium | reverse complement strand
TACAAGCTGTCCGCCATCCGGCGACCTGGCGGCGAGTGGACACCCCGGGTCAAGGTGTCCGAGCAGACCGCGAAGGTCACCACACCGGGCGTGCTGGGGGTGAGGCGCTTCGCGCGCCGCGACGGCTCGCTTGCCGGCGACATGATCTACGACGTCACCGTGCCCCTGCCCGATGCGCCCACCATGGTGCATCCGGAGGATCCGCTACGTGCGACGACCTACACCGACCAGTGCTGCGCCGAGGAACTGCTCGTGCCCGTGTTTCGACAGGGCGCGCGCGTGTACGCACCGCCGCCGATCACCGAGGCGAGGGAGCGTGCGCTCTCACAGCTTGCACTCCTCGATGACTCACACAAGCGATTCCTCAATCCGCACACCTTCAAGGTGGGGCTGGAAGAGGGCCTCTTCGCACGGCGTACCGAGCTGATCGCCGGTGCCAGGCGCGTCGAGATGGAGTGATCGCATGACGACCAAGGCGCTGCTTCTCGTCGACCTGCAAAACGACTTCATGCCGTTCGGGTCGCTACCGGTGGCGGATGGCGACGCCGTCGTCGCGGTCGCCAATGAGATGGCGCACCACTTCGACGTCGTGGTCGCCACCCAGGACTGGCATCCCGCCGACCACGGTTCGTTCGCGTCGAACCATCCCGAATGCAGCGTGGGCGACATGGCGGTCGTGGGCGGTGTCGAGCAGGTGCTGTGGCCGGATCACTGCGTGCAGTCGACTCCCGGCGCCTCACTGCACTCGGCCCTCGACGTCGCTGCGATAACGCACGTCGTTCGCAAGGGCACCGACCCGTCGATCGACTCGTACAGCGCATTCTTCGACAACGGCCACCGCAAAGACACTGGACTCACCGCCGTGCTCAAGGGCATGGGTGTCTCGGCACTGTGGATCATGGGGCTCGCCACCGACTACTGCGTCCTCTACACGGCGCTCGATGCGCGCGCCGCCGGGTTCAGTGTCTCGGTCATCGAAGATGGTGTGCGGGCCGTCGAGCTCGCGCCCGGTGATGGGGCTTTGGCGCTCGAACGCATGCGCGATGCGGGATGCTCGGTCGTCCGCAGCTCAGAGATCGCGTGACGCTCCGCTAGAACAGGTCGCCGAGTCCGGCGAAGACGTCGGACACGTGCTCCATATGCCAGTCCGACATGGACAGGTAGAACTTAGGGTTGAACACGACACCCATCGCCGAGACGATCTCGATCACCGCTTCGAGTAGGTGATCACTTGTGACCACGAGGTCGAGCGCCTCGTCGCTGATGAAGTCCTCCTCGGCGTTCGCGGGGGTCCAGAAGTACTTCTCGCCGCGATACTTCACGATCAGGTCGAGCACCAGGTTCCCGGCTGTTGTGACCACGATCTCGATTCCGTCGGGCAAGGTGCGGCCCATCGCGGCCATCCGCCGCTCAAGGCCGGCCGTCGACGCCAGCGTCTGCTCGTCGCAGCGCATCGGAAACGGTGACCCGGGGATCTCGCGCAGGACCTCTCGCAGGTTGCACGCGACGACGCAGGGTTTCTCGGGGACCGAGCCACGCAAGACGTCGAAGGCGAGGTTGGCCTCGGTCAGAGAGGTGGCGTTCATCGCGACCCGGAAGAGGTCTTTGCTCTCGCCTTCGTAATAGGTGCGCAGCAGCGCGAGGTTGCTTGTTGCGGTGAGCACGAGGCCTCCGAAGGACATCAGTGGTGCAGCGAGTCTGTTATCGGCTCGCGAGCGACGCATCTGAAGGGAGGCGGCCTACGACTCGATGACCGTACCTGTGTCGCTCGACACAAGTGCACGCAGATCCTCGGAGCGACCGATGACGCTTCGGCCTCCGTGGCGCGCGAACCATGCGGCCGCAGCCACTTTGGGTCCTATCCCGCCCTGCGGGAGGGTCCCCGCCAATACGCTGGCCTCTTGTGCCGTGAGTCGCGCGATGGGCCCCGGTTCAGCTGTGCCCCACGCCGAGAAGACAGCAGGGGCCTCCATGAGGATCACGAGCAACTGTGCTCCTACCTGGCGGGCAAGCACAGCGCTCGACCAGTCCTTGTCGACGACCGCATCACATCCGTGGAGTGAGCCATCAGCATCGCGTCGCACCGGCACGCCGCCACCTCCGGCGGCGATCGGCACAAAGCCGCCGCGCAGCAGCGCGTCGACCGCGGGTGCTTCAACGATCTCGAGTGGCCGAGGAGAGGCCACGACTCGACGCCAGGTGCCGTCGGGCTGCTCGGAGATGCGCCATCCGCGTCGCGCGGCCATCTCTATGGCCTCGGCGCGGGCGTACGGCGGGCCGATCGGCTTCGTCGGGTTCGCGAACGCCGCATCATGGGGGTCGACGACGACTTGTGTGACGACCGTGGCCGGCATGCAGTCAGAGCCGCGAGAGCGCAACTCGTTGCCGAGCACCTGCTGCAGCATCAGCCCGATGCCGCCCTCCGAGTCGGCCCCGGCGATGAAAAGGGGCATGGGAGGGACAGTGTCCCCGGCGATCTCACCGCGCAGCACGATGTTGCCGACCACGGGTCCGTTGCCGTGGGTCATCACGACCTCGGGGCCCTCACAGACCAGCGTCGCGACATCACGCATCGCGGTGCGCACCCGCTGGAACTGTGCGGTTATCGTCCCGTCGTCTTCTCGGCGAGCTATGGCGTTG
>JAAXWY010000084.1 GCA_013334745.1 Coriobacteriia bacterium | reverse complement strand
GCCGTGAGTTGAGCAGCGCCGTGCCACCGAGGACGGCGACGGCCACGATGACCAGCGCGGGTAGGCTGCTGCCAAGCACGGAGACCGCCCCGGCAGACAGCGCGATGACCGCGATCAGATCGGCCAGCCGCTCGCAGAAGACCACGGCCACGCCGCTCGCCATGGGAAGGCCCGCGAACTCGCGAGCCAGGTAGGCCTTGAGCACCTCGCCTACCTTGCCCGGCGTCACCGTGTGCGGCGCCGCCCAGTTCGCTTCATCAGATCCGTCGCGGCTGCCAAGCCGAGATCGGCTCGGGCTCGGCCATGGCGGCCGCAGCTGCCGTCGAGCTATCGGGCGGCACTCCGGCGCAAGCGGGACACGCGGCGTCACTCGCGCTCCAAGGACAGATGGGACTCGTGTGCGATCCAGTCGCCGGTCTCGTCGAAGTGCCGTGCGTCTACCGCAACGCCACGGGCGCGGCGGTCGCGCTTTCCGCTGCCGAGATGGCGCTTGCCGGCGTCGAGTTCCCGATCGCGTTCGATGAGGTCGTCGACGCCATGGGTCTTGTCGGCAGGTCGCTTCCTCCAACGCTTCGCGAAACCGCCCTCGGTGGGCTGGCAGTCACGCCCACCGGCAAGAACATGACCGCTTCCGTCGCCGAGCTGGATCTGCCGTGACGGTCGCAACCGCAGCCGGCGTGCGCATCAACTACGAGGTCGTGGGCGAAGGCCCCGCGGTCGTGCTGCTGCATGGCTGGGGTGGCTGCATCGCAAGCATGGGTCCCATCCGAGAGGCCCTGCGCGCCGACCACACTGTCATCACGTTCGATCTGCCCGGGTTCGGCGAGAGCGAACCGCCCAGTGAGGTCTGGGGCAGCGAGCAGTACGCGAAGTGCGTGGGCGAACTGCTCGCCGATGCCGGCTTCGACCAGCTGCTCTGCGTCATCGGCCACTCATTCGGCGGCAAGGTCGCGGCGTTCCTCGCGCTCGAGGGCTACGTGCGCGTCGACTCGCTCATGCTGGTCGGCACTCCGGGTGCTCGGCTTCCGCTCTCCGAGGAGACCCAGAAGCGCATCGCGCGCACCAAGCGCGCCAAGGCGTTCGCGGCCAAGCTCCCGAGCCCGATTCGCCGCGCTATTGAGGCGCGCTACGCGAAGCTGGGCTCGGAAGATTACCGAAACGCATCGGGCATCATGCGCAGCATTCTCGTGAAGACCGTCAACGAAGACATCCGCGAGTCCCTCACCGGCATCCACGTGCCCACGCTGCTCGTGTTCGGCGCGAACGACACCGCGACGCCGGTCGAGATCGGGCGGATCATGGAGGAGAAGATCAAGGGTAGCGGCCTGGTGATCATGAAGGACTCGGGCCACTTCCCCTACCTCGACGAGCAGGCCGCGTTCAACGCCGTGGCCAGAAGCTTCCTCGCATCGGTCGCCGCGTCCGGAATCGAAGATGACCGGGAGAGTGACCGATGACCCCGGCCGTCATCATCATCGCGCTCGCAGGAATCGCGGCCTGCATCAGCGCCGGCTTTCGCGCCGTCCACATACTGCAGCTCGAGGGCTACCGCATCGAGCGTTACCTGCGGCACTCATGGGAGGGCCTGACTCCGCGCTCGTTCGCCGAGACGGGCGTCGCGGTCGCGACCTTCGTTGTGGGCGGCGTCCTCACGTTTGTCGTGCCCGTACCCGCGGACATGGTGCTCGCCGGTCTCGCCGTCGCCGAGGCGGGCTGGCTCTCGTGGCGCATCTGGACGCGTCCGAGCAAGAAGCCGATCGTGCTCACCGCCCGCGTCTACCGCATCATCGCGATGTCGGCGCTGCTCGTTGTCGCGCTCGTCGCAATCAAGGTGTGGGGCGTCGACCTGCTCGGCATCAACCAGTGGCCGGGCCTCGAGGCGCTCACGTACTACGCGCTTGGCGCAGCGATCGCGCTGCTCATGCCGCTTATCGGCGTGTTGGCGCTGATCGTGCTCGAGCCGGTGGAAGCGAGCATGCGCAAGGGGTTCGTCGATAAGGCTCGCGCGCGCCTGCGCGCGGTGGACCCCATCGTCGTTGGCGTGGCGGGCAGCTACGGCAAGACCACCACGAAGGCCGCACTCGCCGCGGTGCTCGGGGCGAAGTACCGGGTGCTCGCGACGCCGGAGAGCTACAACACGCTGCTCGGCGTGACGCGCACGATCAACGAACAGCTCACGGACGACATCGAGGTATTCATCGTCGAGATGGGTGCGCGCCACCCCGGCGACATCGCCGCGATCTGCGGCCTCGTGTCGCCGACGATGGGCGTCATCACGCGACTGGGACCGCAGCATCTCGAGTACTTCAAGACCCCCGAGACGATCGTGCGCGCCAAGACCGAGCTCGCGAGGGCGCTGCCCGCCGACGGCGTCGCGATCGTGGATGCCGACGGCTACAGCGACTTCTCGGCGGTGGACTGGCCCGCACGCACCGTGCGCGTCTCGGCGAGGGAGGACTCCAGCGCCGAAGCGGTGCTCGGCGACATCGCGGTCGGCGGCGAAGGCACATCGTTCAGCGTGACTCGCACCGACGGCTCGCGCATCGAGGCGACGACCCGGCTGCTAGGGCGGCACGCGGCATTCAACTCCGGCCTGGCCGTGGTGGCCGGCCTCGAGCTCGGCGTCGACCCCATCGCGATCGGCAGCGGACTGGCGCTCTTGGCGCCGGTGTCGCATCGGCTCGAGATCGTCCGCAACGACTCGGTCGTCGTCATCGACGACGCGTTCAGCTCTAACCCCGACGGCTTCGCGGCCGCGCTCGAGGTGCTGGGCTCGTTCCCCGGACGCCGCATCCTCATCACGCCCGGCATGATCGAGTTGGGCGAGCAGGCCGTCCCCGCCCACATCAAAGTCGCGACACTCGCTACCGAGTCGTGCGACATCGTCATCCTCGTGGGCCGCGCCTACCCCGCCGAGTTCGCGCAGACGCTGCGCGATGCGGGCTTTGGCGAGACGAAGCTCTTCATCGCCGCATCACTCGCCGAGGCGACCGAGATTCTCGGGCATCTGCTGCAAGCCGGCGACGTGGTGCTCTTCGAGAACGACCTCCCCGACAACTTCGGGTAGAGGCCGCAACCCCTCGTGCGGCGCCATCAGGCGCTGTTTCGCCATGCGCTTCCTGCGGGAATAGACAGTTTGCAGGCGGCTATCTGGGGATGTCGTTGGGGACACACGTGCCTGCGTGTGAGACGTCCGCACTGAGAGGGGTTTCACATGCTGGTCACAGGCCGTTCTTCGCGCGCGCCGTTGTCGCCGGGGAG
>JAAXWY010000083.1 GCA_013334745.1 Coriobacteriia bacterium | reverse complement strand
CGGCGGACGTCCCTCGGCGGGGGCCCTCGCCGCTGCGCGGCTCCCCCGCCTGCGAAGAGGTCCGCCCAGAGGGCTCGCCTCCCTCCCCGGTCGCCTCCGCGAGAAGCTCCGCTGCCCCTTCGAGCCAGGTTTCGAGTTCTGTGTAGGTGCGCGCCGCGTCTTCGGTCACGTCAGCGACGGTGGCGATGAGGCCGATCCCGGCGCGCGCGGCGTTCGCAAGCGCGGAGACGGGGTCGCCGAGCATGTCGAGGTGCGCGTGCGTATCGGCGATGGGGTTTCCGCCGAAGTCCGGCGCCTCGATGGGGCGACCTTTCGAGTCGGTGAACAGCGGTGCAGCCGCATCGTATGGCGGGTTGGAGAAGGACACCGGCGCCTACTCGGCGTCTTCGACGATGCGCTGGAAGAGCGCGTCGCCCTTCACGACCGTGTTGCCCACGGGCAGACGGCCCCAAGCGGCTTCGGCGGTGATGTCAGTGACGGCAATCGGGTCCGACAGACCCATGCGCGACCAAACCTCGGCCGAGGTCGCCGGCATCACAGGTGCCGTGAACAGCGCGGCGATGCGGACGGCTTCGAGCGCGTTGTAGAGCACCGTGTGCAGGCGCGGCAGCGTCTCCTCGGACTTCGCGAGATTCCACGGCGCTGAGTCCTCGATGTAGCGGTTCGTGCGCTTGATGATCTCCCACGTTGCTTCGATCGCGCCGGCGTAGTCGAGCACGGCCATCCGCGCTTCGAACTCGGCGGGCAGACCGGCGGCGATCGCTGCAAGCTCGGCGTCATCGGCTGTCGCCTCGCCGGAAGTCGCCGGCACAACGCCGTCGCAGTACTTGCCGACCATGTTGAACAGCCGGGAGCACAGGTTGCCCCAGTCGTTGGCGAGGTCGCCGTTGTAGCGCTGGATCATCGCCTCAAGTGAGATCGAACCGTCGAGACCGAACTGCACCTCGCGCAGGAAGTAGAAGCGGTACGCGTCGACTCCGAACTTCGCGACGAGATCGGCCGGCGCCATCGCGTTGCCCTTGGACTTGCTCATCTTCTCGCCCTTGGTGAGTAGGAAGCCGTGAGCGAAGACCTTCTCGGGAACGGGCAGACCGGCGGCGATGAGCATGGCAGGCCAGATCACGCAGTGGAACCGGATGATGTCCTTGCCCACGAAGTGGAACTGCGCCGGCCAGCGCTTGGCGAACTCGGCCTGCTTAGCCGGGTCGTCCGAACCGTAGCCGATGGCCGTGATGTAGTTGATGAGCGCGTCGAACCAGACGTAGATGGTGTGGCTTTCGTCCCACGGCAGCGGGATGCCCCACTTCACGTTCGCGCGCGAGATCGACAGGTCGCGCAGGCCGCCCTTCACGAACGAGAGCACCTCGTTGCGGCGCGTCTCGGGCTGGATGAAGTGCGGGTTCTCCTCGTACAGCGCGAGGAGCCTGTCGGCGTAGCTCGAGAGCTTGAAGAAGTAGTTGTCCTCGCGCACGAACTCGACCTTGCGGCTGCACTGGGGGCACGTGTGGTCCTCGTGCAGCTGGTCCTCGGTGAAGTAGGTCTCGCACGGCACGCAGTACCAGCCCTCGTAGGTGCCGGCATAGATGTCGCCGCGCTCGTGCAAGGTGTTGAGCAGCGCCTGGACACCGTTCTCGTGGCGGGGCTCGGTCGTGCGGATGAAGTCGTCGTTGGAGATATTGAGCATCTCCCACGCCTCGTGGAACTTCGCAGCCATACGGTCGGCCCACTCGATCGGCGTCACGCCGTTCTCGACTGCGGCCTGCTCGACCTTCTGCCCATGCTCGTCGAGACCGGTGAGGAACCACACGTCATCCCCGCACATGCGGCGGTAACGCGCGAGGGTATCGGCGGCGATCGTCGTGTAGGCGGTTCCGAGGTGCGGGACCGAGTTCACGTAGTAGATGGGAGTCGTCAGGTAGAATGACTGCTGGTTGCTCATGGGTTTCGGAACTCCGTGACCGTGGGATGGAGCCAGGCGCTACGATTCCGTACGCTGCCCGGCATGGCTCTGGCAAGCATTCTAACCGTTGCGGGCTGACGCGACGGAGCATCAGTCGACGAGGAGGCATCTGGCGTGCACGACACAGGAATCGTTCGGCGCGTCGACGACCTCGGCCGCATCGTCATCCCCATGGAGCTGCGCCGGACTCTCGGCATCAAGGTCAAGGATCCGCTCGCCATCTTCGTCGAAGGCGACAACATCATCCTGACCAAGCACAAGGACGCGTGCGCGGTATGCGGCGCGACCGATGCCGACGTCGTCACGGTCAAGGGACGCCCCGTGTGCAGCGACTGCGTGGCGGCGATCAAGGCCCGCTAGCCTTTGGTGCGGTGGGCGATCTCGTAGACCTCGCTGCGCGGCACTCCCAGCTCCTTCGCGGCGCGCTTGACTGCCTCGCTGCGCGACGCGCCTTCGGCGATGAGCCGTTCAACAGCCGAGATGACCGTCTTTGGATCCGCCGCCTCGCGCAAGCGCGCAGGCGCGGGCCCCACCAGCAGCACGACTTCGCCCTTGAGGTTCTCGCGCGCGGCGATGTCTGCGGCGACATCCTCGACGACGCCTCGCACGACCTCCTCGTGCAGCTTGGTGAGTTCGCGCGCAAGCGCAGCACGACGACCCGGGAACGCCTCGGCAAGCGCGGCGAGCGTGGCCGCCGAGCGATGCGGCGACTCGTAGAAGATGAGCGTCGCGTCGAGCGTGGCGAGCGCTTCGAGAGCGCGCGAACGCTCGCCGGCCTTCCGCGGCAGGAAGCCGCCAAAGTAGAACGCGTGTGTGGGCAGGCCACTCGCGACGAGCGCTGCCAGGATCGCGCTCGCGCCGGGCAGCACCTCGACCACGACACCGCCATCGATGCAGGCGTCGACGAGCCGAGCGCCCGGATCGCTCACGCCAGGAGTACCCGCATCCGAGACGAGCGCGATGACCTCGCCGCCGAGCATCCGCTCGACGAGCGCGGGCGTCTGCCGCTCGACGGTGTGCTCGTCGCAGCGCTCGAGTCGCGTCTCGATCTCGTAGCGCGCCAGCAGCTTACGCGTGACGCGCGTGTCCTCGGCGGCAACGGTATCGGCTTCACGCAGCGCGTCGAGGACCCGCAGCGTTACGTCGCCGAGGTTGCCGATGGGTGTCGCGCAGACGACGAGCCGTCCGCTCACGTAACCGGCCCCGGGGCTTCAGGTGCGGCCGGGGGCTCCGGCGGAGCGACCGGCGGCGCGGGTGGCGCGGCCGGGGGCTCCGGCGGTGCAACCGGGGGCGAAGGAGGCAGCACCCGCCCTGAAAAATCTCCTGAATGACCCGGCCCCGCACCATGCAGCCAAAAGCATCACGGAAATATGCACCCGGAAGCATCTTGAACAACTCTTCGGGGAAGGGCTTCTGCAGGAGGTAGCGGTAGTAGAACCGGTATGTCTCTGTCCGGAGGTGGACGGCTTTCGGGCCGCCCCATCCATGCCGGCCGCCGGGATAGAGCATGAGCTCGAAGTTGCGGTTCAGGGCCTGCAGCGTGTCGGCGAGCTGGAGTGC
>JAAXWY010000082.1 GCA_013334745.1 Coriobacteriia bacterium | reverse complement strand
GAGCCGCGACGTCGCCGGCGGCAGCCGGCGACGCGTCGGCGTACGCCGACGCCGAGCGCGCGATGGTCGCAGCCCGAACGCGGCTGCCGCACGACACGCTCGTGGTCGCGCAGCTCGGCGACGTGTACCTGGCCGCGGGCATCGCGCAGCGCGACCCCGCACTGCTCGAGCGTGCGCTGCCGATCATCGAGCGCTCCGTCGGCCTCGACCCGGAGAACGGCTACCGCTGGGCCGCCCGCGGCAGTGCACTCGCCGGGCTGGGACGAATCGACGAAGCGATCACTTCGCTGACGACCGCCGTGCGCTATGCTCCCAACGATGCGCAGGCGTGGGCGACACTCGCACAGGTCTACGAGACTGCCGGCGAGGCCGCCATGGCGCAAAACGCCCGGGTGCACGCAGAGGAGATCGAACGGGGGACGCGGTGAACCGCAGGTGGCTGTTCGCGATCGCAGGGGTCGCCATCGTCGCGCTGGCGCTTGTCGGCGGGCAGATGCTGCTCAACCGAACGTCGGGCAGCGCCTCATCGGAGCAGGCGGGCACGTCTTCCACACCCGCGCCTGATGCCTACAAGGGCGCACTGGTCGTGACAACGGGTGCTCTGCCGGTTCGCGTCGCCCCACTCCCGCAAGGCACGCCCGCTGCCACCGCCGAGCGCACGTCGCCGGCGTCGGAAGGCTCGCGGCTGCGGCGTCTCGCCTCGTCGCCTGCGCGGCTCATCTCCGGCTTCTCGGCCGACAAGGCCACCCCTGGCGAGACCTACGACATCGTCTTCAAGCCGTGGGGCTACGGCCCCCAGAGTCGCCTCGGGCAGACGGTGGCCGCCACCGTGACGTCGCTTACTGCGCGCACCACGCCCAGCATCGCTCTGTCCAACTCGACCGTGCTTCTCGTGATGGATGCAAACCGAGGCGGTCAGGTCGTTTCGGGGGGCACCTACGCCGGAGTCATCACCCTCGTGTCGCTCGACGGCACACTCGTCCCCGTTCTCACTGCGACGCGCGTCACCAATCCGTAGCACTTGCCGCACCCGCGGGCATATACTTCCCCAATGAGGCACGGGGTTGCCTCAGGTCGTCGTATGCGGTCGTGGCTGCATGCCACCGCCGCGAGGAAGGGGTGCATCGTGGGGAGCATTCCATCGCGAGCAAGTCTGCCCGGCAGGTTCGTCTGCCTCGTGCTGCTCGCACTCGTGATCGTGCTGGGAGCTGTGATGACCGCCAGCGCGATCGGACCATCGGAGCCTGCGACGATCACCGGCTTCGTGCACTCCCCTGATGGGTCGCCGCTTGAGGGCATCTACGTGCGCGCATCAGGCGAGACCTCGGATGCTGCGATGTACGGATTCGAACAGTCCGGCATCACCGATGCCTCGGGCCGGTTCGTCATCACCGACATCATCCAGGGCACGTACTCGCTCTACATCAACGATCCCAACTCACCTAATGACCTCCACGATGTGAACTGGGCCGAGAATTCGGCGTGGGCACTCGACGAGGTCTACTATCCGCCCAACTACGACACCCGTCGGCACATACTCGGCGGCACAAGTGCTGACGCCGGAAACACGGTGCTCGATCGTAACGGCACGCTCTCCGGCCGTGCAGTCGACGGCGCGATCGGAGTCGGCGGATCCGATGTCGTCGCTCAGGTCACGACCAACAGCGTGGTCTACACCCGCTGGGCCACCACCGATATGGACGGCAACTTCACGATTCCCGATGCGATACCCGGCGAATGGTCGCTGTACCTCCGTGGCACCAAGTCCGGCAAGGTTCCCGACGACGCCGTGCCCAGTAGCAGCGGGTACTCACAGGACTACGATCCGATCACGCAGTCCGAGGAGGTCACTTGCGGGTTGGTCTCGGGCGAAGACGTCAATCTCCCTAACGTGGAGTTCAACTCGGGCCATGCGGTTGTAGCCGCCTGCACGGAGGCGTCCGCTGACTTCGGCGGCGACGAGTTCCAGGTCGCGGGCATCTCGGTCATCGCCTACCCGACCGGTGGGGACCCAAACAACTGGGAGACCAACTTCTCGTGGCAGGTCGACGAGACAGGTTTCGGCCACACATGGCTGCCCGCTGGATCGTGGGACTACATCTACCGTGACGGCTCCGATACGCCGGTCTACGAGGACACGGTCGCGTCCACCGTTGTCGCGACGGTCGGAGGCTCGTCGAATCTCAAGCAGACGCTCACTCCGAAGGCGGACTCATACGCCGTCTGGGGCACACTCCAGCACGATGATGGTGGCGGAAACGCCAAGGCTTGGATTACCGCGTCGTTCATCGATCCCGACTCCGGCTACCCCGAGTTCTTCCGTCGTGTGACCTCGTGGGGCGACGGCCCTGGCGGTGGTGCGTACCTGATTCGCGTCCCCACCAGCACGGGTCTCACCGACAACCAGGTCCTCATCAAGATCAGCGACAAGGCCGATCCGCTCGACCCGAACGATCCAGTGCCGTTCCAGCACCCTGCCCAAGAGGGCACGTTCAATCCGGCGGGCACGCACGTGTGGAATGTCGAGCGCGTCGATGGCGGTTCGATCACCGGCCGTGTGGTCGATGAGGCCGGCCTTGAGGTACCCGGCGTTACCGTCTCGGCGGCGCGCAAAGCGTTCGACCCGTCCTTCGGCTCGATAGCGTGGACCGGCTCGGATGAGTGGACGGCGTTCACCGACGTCAACGGTGAGTACACGCTGTCGGGTATGCCCAGCAACGCCGACTACAAGGTCAACTTCTATCCCGACTACAACCCGCCTGCGGAGGGCTACGACCTCCCGATTCAGTACCGCGACTACAACCGCCGCACCTACAAGAACCAGCCGCTCGTCGACTCGCTCAACACCTCGTCGGGCGCGACGGTCGTCGACCACACGGCGGTCCCCGTCACGCTCGGTGCCACCACGGCGTCGATCGACGAGACCATCGTGCCCGGCGGATACGTCGCCCTTCACGCCGATGGCCCCTCCTACCCGACCGGTGCCGTGTGGGTGGACGTGTGGTACCAGTACAAGACCAAGTGGTTCGAGATCGACTCGGGCTACACCACCGGCGGCACGTTCCAGAAGATCTGGAAGGTCCTGCCCACGGGTACCTATCGCGTCGATTACACCGACTACTTCGGTCGCGGAGCCGGTTCATGGTCGTTCGAGCTCGCCCCGTGGGAGAAGAAGTACACGAGCGTCCTCGTGCCAGCGCCTTCGTCCTTCGCCCCCACGATGGGCCCGGCGGCCCTCGCACCGGCGTCGCTCGCGCCCGCCGCGCTCTCCACGAACCAGTCCAAGCTGCGTGCATCGTTCTTGGGAGTCGTGGGTGGTGGTGCAGGCCTTGAGGACGGTGGAGCCGGTGGCGCTCGTCTCACGTTCCAGCCGGCGCCGCTGATTCATCTGCCTTCGGGCTACTGGCTCGCCGGCGACACCGCGGGTGCAAAGTCGACAGGCACCGCAGTCGACGGAGTCTGGGCGATCACGCTTCCGTACAACACCGCCGTGCCTAACAGTGAGGTGCCCTACCTGCGCGTGTTGCGGCGCAACCCTTCGGCCCGAGGCGGAATCGATTCGCTCAAGGTCATCGGCTGGGACACGAAGAATCACACCGTCATGTTCCAGACAAAGCTGCTGACCTCGTTCCGCGTCGCGTACACGCGCCACAAGGTTGCGCTCGGTACGCCGGTGGCGGCCAGCCGATGGAAGCGGTACTCGCGTCACACCGTGTACGGCACCATCGCGCCGTACCACTCCTCGGGTTCGAAGTCGGCCCGCTTCATGGTCTACAAGAAGTCCGGCAGCCGATACGTCTGGTACAAGAACGTGACCGGCGTGAACTACAACCTGAGGAGCGGCACGCGATACAAGGCCACGTTCTCGCTGCCCAAGGGGACCTATCGCATCTACGGATACGCACCCTCCGACAAGTGGCACCTGTCCACGAAGTCGACCGGCTACGACACGGTCAGCGTGTACTAGGGCCGAGTCCCACA
>JAAXWY010000081.1 GCA_013334745.1 Coriobacteriia bacterium | reverse complement strand
ATTTCCTTGGTGACAAGGGCCGCGGGCGGATCGTCGTCGGCCGCGACACGCGTCAGAGCGGCGAGATGCTCGAGGCTGCGTTCGTCGCCGGCCTGACGGCTGGTGGCGGCGATGCGCTGCTCTGCGGCATCGTGCCCACTCCCGCCGTCGCGCTCATCGTGCGCGAGCTGGGCGCCGATGGAGGCGTCGTCATCTCGGCATCGCACAACCCGCCCGAGTACAACGGCATCAAGCTCTTCAACGCCGATGGATTCAAGTTGCCCGACGATCTCGAGGAGGAGATCTCGGCATTCGTCACCGGCGACGCAGGCTTCGTACGACCCACCGGAGCCGGGGTAGGCCGCATCAAGGCCGTGCGCGACGCACTCGCGCGCTACGTGAGTCACAGCATCGCCACCATCGAGGGCGACCTGTCCGGGCTGACCATCGCGGTCGACTGCGGGCACGGGGCTTCGGGAGCGGTCACGCCCGAGGCGCTGCGTCGTCTTGGTGCCACCGTCGTGCCGATCAATGCCGGCTCTGACGGCATGGACATCAACGTCGGGTGCGGGTCGACCGATCTGACGCCCCTCGTGGATCTGGTGCGTTCTTCCGCTTTCGACATGGGCATCGCGCATGACGGCGATGCGGACCGCGTGCTGGCCGTCGACGAGACGGGTGCCGAGGTCGACGGAGACGCGATCATGGCCATCTGTGCCGCGCACCTGCACTCCGCAGAGCAGCTTGCGCTCGATACCGTCGTGTCGACGGTGATGTGTAATCTCGGGTTCGAGATCGCCATGCGCGACCTGGGCATCCACGTCATCAAGGCCAACGTGGGCGACCGCTACGTACTCGAGCAGATGCAGGCGTCGGGCGCCACGCTGGGTGGCGAGCAGTCGGGTCATATCATCTTCCTCGACCACAACACGACCGGCGACGGTCTGGTCACCGCGCTGCAGCTCGCCGCGGTAATCAAGGCGACCGGAAAGTCGCTGTCCGAGTTGCGTCAGGTCATGCATCGCTACCCGCAGGTGCTCGTCAACGTCCGCGTCGCCGACAAGGTGGGGGTGCTCACCAACGGCACCGTGTCGGCTGCCATCGTGGCCGCCGAGGCCGAGCTTGGCGATGCCGGGCGCGTCCTGGTGCGCGCCTCGGGCACCGAGCCCGTCGTCCGCGTGATGGCCGAAGCGGCCAGCGAAGAGATCGCGGCTGATGTTGTGGAGCGGCTCGTCCGCGTGGTCTCGGCAGAGCTGGGCTGATCGGACGGCTATAGCGCTTCGCCCCGCATGCCGATGAACTCCCTGTGCGGCACCACCCTTGTCACCTCATCGCCGTGTCCTGCCCCGCCTGATACACTTGCTGCGACCGATGACGCGACGAAAGGGGATGCCTGACAACGCTGCTGCTTCATGAAGCGCCGGGACTGGCCGCGCCACATTCAGGCTGCGCCAGTTGACGAGGAGAGAGCTCATCGAAACATTCGGCGGATGGCTCTCCGGACCCGATCGGGTTCGTGACGTTGTCGACAAAGCCCGCGGGTGACCGCGGAACAAAGCGACAGCGGACCGGTCGTTCTACCACACAGGGGCACCGCCCCGGCCGTCGGCAGGAGATCGCGCCTACGGCTCTCGCGGCGCATCGGCCGCACTTTGACCCTACACGCACCCCGGACACGGAGGTCGCTTACGTATGTGTGGAATAGTCGGATACATCGGACCCCGCAGCGCCACTGACGTGCTGCTCGGCGGACTGGCTCGGCTGGAGTACCGCGGCTACGACTCGGCGGGAGTCGCCGTCGTCGAAGGCAGCGAGCTCACGGTCGTTCGCCGCGTTGGCAAGCTCATCAACCTGCGCAAGGCGCTCGACGCATCACCCGTAGCGGGTGCCGTCGGCATCGGGCACACCCGTTGGGCGACGCACGGTCGCCCGAGCGAGGAGAACGCGCACCCGCACGTCGACTGCACCGGCCGCGTCGCGGTCGTGCACAACGGCATCATCGAGAACTACATGGAGCTGCGCGATCAACTCG
Organism: Coriobacteriia bacterium; assembly: GCA_013334745.1. Taxonomy (NCBI): domain Bacteria; kingdom Bacillati; phylum Actinomycetota; class Coriobacteriia; species Coriobacteriia bacterium. The sequence goes on along the minus strand of JAAXWY010000081.1, from coordinate 2,283 downwards.
CGGCCAACGGACACATCCTTCGTTCGGAGACCGACACCGAGGTCGTCGCGCATCTGATCGAGAGCTACTACACCGGTGACCTGGCTGCTGCGGTCGCCCGTTCCATCGAGGACCTCGATGGCGCCTACGCGCTTGCCGTCGTACACCTCGACGCTCCCGACACCATCATCGCCGCCCGTCAGGACTCGCCGCTCATCATCGGCGTGGGCGAGGGCGAGACCATCGTCGCGAGCGACATCCCGGCGGTGCTGGAGTACACGCGCGAGGTGCTCGTACTGCACGACGGCGAGATGGCCACGGTCACGCCCTCCGGCGTCACGATCCAAGACGCAGCCGGCCTGGCCGTTCCCGAGCCCGAGATGATGCACGTGGAGTGGGACCTCGACGCCGCCGAGAAGGGCGGCTACGAGGACTTCATGCTCAAGGAGATCCACGAGCAGCCCAAAGCCATCCGAGAGACGCTTCGGGGCCGATTGGACGAGCGCGGCGAGATCTGTCTCTCCGAGCTGGACATGACGCCCGCGCAGATCGCGGCGATTGACCGCGTGTACGTCATCGCGTGCGGCACGTCGCTGCATGCGGGTCTCTCGGCGAAGCACCTGATCGAGAACTGGGCGCGCGTGCCCGTCGAGGTGCAGTGCAGTAGCGAGTTCCGCTACGCCGATCCTATCGTCGACGAGGAGACGCTCGTCGTCGCGATCACGCAGTCGGGCGAGACCGCCGATACACTTGCCGGCGTACGCGAGGCGCGCGACCGCGGAGCGAAGGTCATCGCGATCACCAACGTCGTGGGCTCGCGCGTCACGCGGGAGTCCGACGGCGTGCTCTACACGCACGCGGGCCCCGAGATCGGCGTCGCGGCGACCAAGACGTTCACGGCGCAGATCGCGGCGCTCACGGTGCTCGGCCTCAAGCTCGCGCAGACGAAGGGCACCCTCTCGAACGAGCGAGTCGAGTCGCTGTTCGCCGAGCTGTCGACCATCCCCGACATCGTCGAGGCGATTCTGGCCGACCTTCGCGGCATCGAAGAGGCAGCCGCGCCGTTCCTCAACGCCAAGAGCTCGCTGTTCCTCGGGCGTGGCGTGGGCGTTCCGGTCGCCATGGAAGGTGCGCTCAAGCTCAAGGAGATCAGCTACATCCACGCCGAGGCGTACCCTGCGGGGGAGATGAAGCACGGCCCCATCGCACTCATCACCGATGAGCTCCCGGTGGTGGTGGTCGCTACGCAGGGTCACGTCTATGAGAAGGTCGTGAGCAACATCCAGGAGGTGCGCGCTCGTGGCGCCGAGGTGATCGCCGTGGCGACCGCCGGGGACGACGAGATCTGTCAGCACGTCGAGCACGTGCTCTACATCCCGCAGGTCTCGGAGGTCCTTTCGGCGATCCCGGCGACCGTACCGCTGCAGGTGCTCGCGTACCATATTGCGAAGAAGCGCGGTTGCAACGTCGACCAGCCGCGCAACCTCGCCAAGTCCGTCACGGTTGAGTAGGGGTTCTCGTTGAGCGTACTGGGACTGGGCGTCGATATCGTCGAGATCGATCGCATGAAGCTGGCGCTCGAGCGCACGCCGCGCATCAAGGAGCGCATCTTCTCCCACGATGAGCGCTGGTACTGCGAGCACAAGGCCAAGCCATGGGTTCACTACGCGATGCGATTCGCAGCGAAAGAGGCCGTACTCAAGGCGCTCGGCACCGGGTTCTCGGGGATGCGCTTCTGCGACGTCGAGGTCGTCCGAGAGAACAACGGGCGGCCGACGCCCAAGCTCTCCGGTCGGGCCGCCGAGCGCGCCGCTGAGCTCGGGGTCGTCGAGATGCATGTGTCGCTCTCGTTCACGCACACGACCGCGGTCGCTTCGGCGGTGGCTATCACTGAAGACGCGCGTCCGCGCAAGGACGAGCGACCCGACCCCAAGGCCCAGCTGGCCGCCTCGTTCAAGGAGGCGCGAGCGTTGCTCGACACTGTGACGGCGGCCGACGAGGGCGCAGGCGAATCGGAGTAAGATTGACGGGCGGTCTCGCGAAGAGGCCGCCCGTTTCGCATCCACAGGGGGAAGCGATGTACCGCGTACTCACCGCAGCCCAGTCCCGCGCCGTCGAAGAGCGCGCCGTCGCCGAGCAGGGCGTCTCCCTCGCGGCCCTCATGCGCGCCGCCGGCGCCGCCGTTGCCCGCGAGATCGCAGAGCGCGTGCCGGATGGCGACATCGTGGTGCTCGCAGGTCCTGGCAACAACGGCGGCGACGGCTGGGTCGCCGCGCGCGAACTGGCGGCTGCCGGTCGCAACGT
>JAAXWY010000080.1 GCA_013334745.1 Coriobacteriia bacterium | reverse complement strand
CACGGGCATTGGAGTAGCGCATGAAGCCCATCGCAGCCGACCGGACCGACTCCTCGAGGGACACCCGGCGTCTCGCGCTCTACTTCGGCGGACTCATCGTCGTGTACGCGATCGCCGTTGCGGCGTTTTGGAACGCGGAGCAGAAGGACGGCGTCTTCCTGGCGGTAATGTTCGCGCCGACAGCGGGCGCCCTTCTGGCGCGCTTCGCGGGCCCGGGCGTCATCCGTTGGGGCCGCCCGAACTGGTGGATGATCGCCGGCCTGATTCCCGCGGTCGCTGCGCTGCTCGCCTACTACGCGGGCTCTTTGCTCGGCCTGGATGTGCTGGCGGTCCCGGTACTTCTTGCCTCACTGGTCGGAGCGCCGATGGCCATCGCGAGCGCTTGCATCTCGGCCGTGGGTGAGGAGATCGGCTGGCGGGGATTCCTCTGGCCGCTGCTCCGCGGTCGGCGGTCGTTCCTCATGGCCTCGCTGTTCACCGGTGGCGTGTGGTGGGTCTACCACGTGCCCCTGATCCTGTTCGGATGGTATGGCCAGCGCGCCGGCATCCCGGCTTTCACTGTCGCCATCATCGGGTTCACGCTCTTTGTGGGCGTGCTGGCGGACCGATCGAAGTCGGTCTGGCCCAGCGTGATCGCACACGGCGCGTGGAATGCGCTCGTGTCGACAGGTTTCGAGGCAGTGAGCGGCACGGGGCTCACTCCGGCGTTCACCGGCAGCACGATGTGGGTGGGCGAATTCGGATGGCTGGCCGCGATCGCCTCGCTCATCGTGGGCGTCTCGGCAGCCGTCTGGCACCTCAGGCAGCCGGGCGCCGCTGCGATTCAGTCCGCGGATCCTACTTCGCCCTGACGACCTCGCAGGTCACGCTGCCCACGCCCGCGCTCTTCATCCCGATGACGCTTGCCGCCCGCTTCGTCAGGTCGATGACACGGCCTTTCCCGTACGGACCGCGATCGGTGACGATCACGATGACGCGCTTGCCCTTGTAGGTGACCGCGACGCGGGTGCCGAACGGCAGCGTCTTGTGCGCGCACGTGAACTCGTTCTCGTTGAATGCGCGCCCGGATGCGGTGCGCATGTTGGGACGGTAGTTGCCGTACCAAGTCGCCTTGCCCTTGAAGACGATTCCCGACGGTGCATAGGCCTTGGGCTGATTCCCGAGCACTGCGTACTTGCCACTACGGCCGTCGACCTTCGCCCAAGCGAGCGAGAACCGATTGACGGGCTTGGGTGTGGGCGCCTTCTTGCCTGATGCGGTGGTCTCCTTGTTGAGCGTGTCCGAGACCTGCGACGGCAGTGAGTCGGCGTAGCGCTGCTGCGCATCGACTGCCTGCTGCGCCTTGGAGCGTCTCGCTGAGACGGTCTTGAGGAGCGCGGCCTGCTCGGCCTCGCGCTGCTGAAGCTGCTTGGCCGTGGCCGCGGCAGCTGCCCTATCTCGGCGCATGCGCGAGATCGTCTCGGCGTCCCGATTGGCGATACGTGAGAGCGCAAGCAGCCGGCTCGCGAAGTCCTCGATCGAGGGCGCGGACAGGAGTGCTTCGGCGAACCCGTTGCCGTCGGTGCGGTAGAGGAACACGACCTCGGAGGCGAGCCGTTTCTGGCCGGTCTCGACCGCCTTGCCGAGCTCGTCGAGTCGCTTGCGGTTCGACGCGATCTTGGCACGCGTGCGGGCAAGATTGGAGGCGGCGGCGTCGTAGTCCGACATCGCCGAGGAAAGGCCCTTCTCCATCTCGCTCATCTTCGCCTTGGCAGCAGCCGCCTGCTGCTGAACCGCAGCCGAGGGCGCGCCGAGGGCGGGAGCCGGAGACAACGCCACGCCGAGAACGCATGCGAGAAGTGCAGCGCTCATCGCCGAGTGTCGGAATGCGTACAAGTAGCCTCCGCGTGCAGCCGGTCAGGTCAGTCGCGGCAGGCTGGAAGATGAAACGGCTGATTCGAGCGCGACTGCGAAAGGATACCACCGCTTCGCGTTGTGGTCGCGCCGCTCACCTGTGGTACAAACCCGCTAACGGATACTTCGGCGAGACGGAGCGATCGTGACCGAGCAGAACCCGCAGGTGATCATGTACTGCCGCTCATGGTGTGGTGACTGCCGCCGAGCCCGGGCTTGGCTCATCGAGCACGACATCCCGTTCGTCGAGATCGACGTCGAGGATGACACCGAGGCCCATCGCAAGGCAGCCGATCACAACGAGGGCCGGCTACACACTCCCACGTTCGAGATCGGCGAGGGCGTCTGCGTGGACTTCAAGCCTGAGAAGCTCAAGGAACTGCTGGGTATCGAGTAGGGCCGGCGCGCTCTACGGTTCGCGCAGGTCGTCACCGGTCTCGGTCGGCGGCTCCCCGGGCTGCGCCTCGGCTCGGGCATCTCGATCGTCAACCATGGTCACGCCACCGGTGAAGCCGTAGCGAACACCGGTCAGGCCTCCACCCATGATGCCGAGCGCGCCGTACGCGAGCCAGGGCATACCGCGCAGCAGCCCGAGGAAGTTGGCTGCCATACCCGCGATCACCACCAGTGCGTTGAGCGCCGCAAAGAGCCGTCCGCTCCCCCGCGCGAGCCGACCCAGGCCGAATCCGAGCGCGAACCCGACCGCAGCTCCGGCCAGCGCCCAGACGACTATTCGCGCCGTATCCATCGACGGCGCCTAGGCGCTTCGGGCGGAGGCGTCGGCAGCAACACCGGCCCGCTCGCGAGTCGCAGCATCGGTGTAGAGCAGCCAGAGCGCCTGCGTCCCCAGATCGGCGCCGCCCTCAGCTTCGAGTAGCTCGTAGAGGCGTTTGGCGGTCGCAAGCCCCGGGAGCTCGATTCCGAGTTCCTCGGCGGATGACAGGGCGATGCGCATGTCCTTGACGAAGTGCTTGACGAAGAATCCCGGAGCGAAATCGCCGCCCAGGATGCGCGGCGCGAGGTTGGCGAGCGACCAGCTCGCAGCAGAGCCCGCGCCGATTGACTCGAGGACTCTGGCAGGGTCGAGGCCCGCAGCCTTCGCGTATGCCAGCGACTCGACGGTGGCGAGCATGGAGCCGGCGATGGCGACTTGGTTCGCCATCTTCGTGTGCTGCCCGGAGCCGGGGCCGCCCTGCAGCACGACGTTGGCGCCCATGACCCGCAGCAGTGGCTCCACGCGAGCGAACGCCGCCTCATCGCCGCCGACCATGATCGTGAGCGTCGCGTTGCGCGCCCCGATGTCACCACCCGAGACCGGCGCATCGAGCGCGGCCAGACCGCGTGCGGCTGCGGCTTCAGCAACGCGTACGGCGAGCGCAGGCGACGAAGTCGTCATGTCGATCAGCAGAGCCCCGTCTCGCGCGGCCTCGATCACACCTTCGGGTGAGAGGTAGACCTCCTCCACGTCGCTCGGGTAGCCCACCATCGTGATCACGACGTCAGCCTGAGCTGCAGCATCCCCGGGCGAGGCAGCGGGCACGGCTCCTCGTGCGACGAGTGACGCCGTCCTCTCGGCGGTTCGGTTGAAGACGACGAGATGATACCCGGCGTCCATGAGATGCCCTGCCATCGACAGCCCCATGACGCCGGTGCCGATGAATGCGATTGTCGTGTCTGTGGGTGCGAGCATCAATCTGACGTCCCTTCGGTGGGGGCGAGCGGCGCGAGTGCTTCGATGCGCGTGTACACGATACGGAATCCGAGCCGTTCCATGTTGCGCTGGCTCGCCGTGCCCGGCATCGTCTCGGTCAGTGCGAGGGTTGCCCCCGCATCACGAGCGTACGCGAGCCGCGCGCGCTGGAGCGCGCCCTGCACGCCTCGGCGCCGGAACTGCGGGAGCGTGGTGTCCGCAGTCAGCCAGCCGATGCGATCGGCGACCTGCAGCTCGCCTGTGCCGGCGGGCTCGCCGTCCACGAAGGCGAGCATGAGGACGACGCCGGGAGTGTGTGCGGCAGCAAGGCCCGTGCGAAGCTCGGTCTCGGTCGGGTCGTCGGGTGCCGAGAAGCCGTTCCCCACGAGCGCGGCCCACAGGTCGCGATCCTCAGGCGAGGTGGCGATGCGGATCTCGATGTCGGACGCAGCGGGAGCGAACTCCTCGGCGGGGTCGATCTCGCGAACGAGAACGTTCTCGTAGGCGCTCGGCACCCAGCCCGCCTCGCCGAGCAGCGCCGTTAGCGTCGGGTCCGCCAGCGGCGCGACCGCGATGAGCGGCCGCTCACCGCGCTCGCGGTAGAACGCCTCGACCGCGACGATGTCGGCCGCCGTCACCGCCCCGGACAGCCCGAGCCCGACGGCTCCGTTCACAGGCGACTCGGGCTCGCAGAACGCAGCAAGACCGCCGGCGACCTCCAGGACGCTCGCATCGAACTGCGGATACCGCTCGCGGTACGTCGCCACGATCGCGCGCTGACTCGAGGTACCGAGATGCTCGATGCGTCTGGCAAGCGCCAGGTCGGCGTGGTGGGACACGTGACTCCCCGCGGATCGTGGACGACGCATCCAGCATGACTCGGCATGCGATACGCTTCAAGCGGTCCATCGCACACCGAGGGAGCGAACGCCCATGCCCGAGAGCACGCCGCACGAGAGCTCCATCGACTCCGGCGCCGCGGCAACCGCACTTGCGGATCCACCGCAGCCGCCCAGCACCCCGCCCGGCGCCGTCGCGACCGGAGCGCCGAAGCCTCGGCGCGGTCGCGGCCCTCTCATCGCTGCGATCGTCACCGCACTCGTCGCGCTCGCCCTTATCGGCGTGTC
>JAAXWY010000079.1 GCA_013334745.1 Coriobacteriia bacterium | reverse complement strand
CCCGCGGCGATGACCGCAGGGGCCGCCGTCATCCGGACTCGTTCAGCCTCCTGCCCATTGAGGTAGATCACCGCACCATCATCCAGCATCGTGTAAACCCAGAGCCTTGCACCATTCGTATCCGCCGGGAAATCGAAGGCTGTGCGGAAGTAATAGGTGACTTCCTGGATGTTATCGCTGGCGTTGGTGAAGACATCCAGGATGGTCAGCACCTTGGTGTTGTTCGAGTCGGCCGCCGTGAGCAGATGCAATGGCCCCAGCAGGCCTCGGTCGCCGATACGTGCGGCGGCCGAAAGCACGGAGTCTTCGTCGTCGAGATCCACATGCGTGGCCATCTCGGCGAGGGCGAGATGCAGCCGCACGAGTTCTGACACATGCGAGGCCCATCGCTCGTCAAGGCCGAAGCGCGCAGCGATGTCGTGAGCGGGCGCGGCTCCGCGCTGCGGGTGGTCGGCGCCTCCATCGATCTTCCCGACGTCGTGGGCGATCGCAGCAACCTGCAGGGCAGGTAGCGAGGGCGTGGCTGCGGCAGAACGGGCCAGTACGGGGTCGGAGCGCAGGCTGTCGAGCAGCGCCGCTGCGCGAAGCGAGTGGGCGCCCACGGTGAGTTGGTGGCCGAGGCCGGGTCGGCGAACGGTCATCAGTTCGCGGAATCCCGGTGCGAGCTCCTCCAGCCGACCCGATTGTGCGGCCTGCTCGATGGCCGACAGCCCGTCGAGCCCCTGGTCGAGCCATTCGTGCACCTGTCCAGACGTCACGTGCCCGGATCCGGGATCGGGCTGTCCGGCAAGGCGCCGACGCGCAGCGCCGAGGATGAGCGCCGTCTCAGCCAGCGCGAGCTGCGTCGCCTGGGCGAGCTCGTCGGGGACTACATCGAGGGCATCGAGTGAGAGCAGATTGCCGTAGCCCTCGCGTGCGAGAATCCAGCGAGCAGTGGCGAGCGTCTCTGCGTGGACCGTCAGGCGCTCGAACTCCTCGGGTAGCAGCAGCCCACGGTCGACGAGTGCTGACGGGTCGTGCTGTGGGATACCGGTCAGCACCGCTGCAGTCCACGTCAGTTCGTCGTAGTCACGGCGTCCGCCGGCACCTTCCTTGAGGTCGGGCTCGAGCAAGTAGCACGACCCGGGCCGCGGTCGCGCGACGAGCGCAGCGAGTAGCTCGCGTGAACGCTTGTGCGCGTCTCGGGCACACTCACCCACGTGGCGCGCCGCCCACTCGAGGTCTCCCGCGAGTGGGCGAGCGGTAAGCGCAGCCGTGCAGGTCACGAAGTCCTCGCGCATCGCACGAAGCTGCTCCTTGGGAGAGCGCACCTGATGCCCCACTGCGAGCCCGGAGTCCCACAACGGGTAGAGCACTGCCTCCACGAACGGCTTGACTCGGGAGGAAGGGCCGTCGGCAAGCACGAGGATGTCCAGATCGCTGCCGGGGAGAAGTGCCCCGGCGCCCCAACCGCCGAGCGCGACGATCGCCAACCTGCCGTGGACGTGCGATGAAGCCGCCCGGGCGAGTTCCCGGACGGCTTCATCGGTCAGTTTCGACAGCTCGCGTGCGGCCTCTATGCCCGGCGTGGCGCCGGCCAGCAGTACCTGGCGTGCAGCGAGATGGGTCTCCAAGGGGCTAGAGTGCGTCCGGCCCACGCTCGCCCGTGCGGATGCGCACAGCCGAGGTGACGTCGACGGTGAAGATCTTGCCGTCGCCGATCTTCTCGGTGCGTGCGGCCTCGAGGATCGCGGTCTCGACCGCCTCGGCAATCGAGTCGTCCACGACGACCTCGACCTTGACCTTGGGCACGAAGTCCACGGTGTACTCCGAGCCACGGTAGATCTCTGTGTGGCCCTTCTGGCGACCGTAGCCACGCACGTCGGTCACTGTCATGCCGGCAACTCCCAGCGCGTTGAGCGCTTCCTTCACATCGTCGAGCTTGTGCGGCTTGATGATGGCTTCGATCTTCTTCACGATCGGCTCCTTTGAGTGTCTCTTGTCCGTCGGTACGTTCCCTGAATCAGTGAAGCACGGGAACGGGTGGCGTACTTACTCGAAAATGTAACCCTCTTCACCGTGCTCCGAGAGGTCGAGACCGCGGATTTCAGCATCTTCTTCGACGCGCAGACCCATGACGGCCTTGATACCCGCGAGCAGGAGCATGCTCATCCCGAACGAGAACGCCCATGCCGCGACGACGCCGATAAGCTGAATCCCGATCTGCCCCGGGTTGCCGTAGAGCGCACCACCGGTGATCGCCGAGTTGACGGCGCTCGTGGCAAACACGCCGGTCAGGACGGCGCCCAGTGTTCCGCCGATGCCGTGGATCCCGAGAACGTCGAGGGCGTCATCGAGCTTGAGCTTGCCCTTGAGGAACAGCCCGAAGTAGCAGGCGACGCCGGCGATACCGCCGATGACGAGCGCTGCCCACGGCTCGACGTAGCCGCACGCGGGGGTGACGGCGACGAGGCCGGCGACGGCACCGGACGCGGCACCCAGAGCGGTGGGCTTGCCGGCCTTCATCCACTCCGCGGCTGTCCAGGTCAGGACCGCGGCGGCCGCGGCGATGTTGGTGTTGAGGAAAGCCGAGCCCGCGAGGCTGTTGGCGCCCAGCGCGGAGCCGGCGTTGAAGCCGAACCAACCGAACCACAGGATGCCGGCACCGAGAACGGTCATCGGCAGGTTGTGCGGGTGGAACTGGTCCTTGCCGTAGCCCTTGCGCTTGCCGAGCATGATCGCGCAAGCGACTGCCGCAGCAGCAGATGAGATGTGGACGACCGTACCGCCCGCGAAGTCGAGTGCGCCGAGCTTGAAGAGCCAGCCGGTCGGCTGCCACACCCAGTGGGCGAGCGGGCTGTAGACGAGCAGCGACCACAGCGTCGCGAACACGATGTACGCCGAGAACTTCATGCGCTCGGCCACCGCACCGGTGATGAGACCGACGGTGATGATCGCGAACATACCCTGGAACATGGCGAACACTGACTGCGGGATCGTGGCAGCGAGCGAGTGCGCGGTGTTTGCGATGCCGTTGAGGCCGACGAACTGCAGACCGCCGATGAACGGCGCGAGCGCCCCGCTACCATCGGTGAATGCGAGCGAGTAGCCGATGACGGCCCACAGCACTCCGATAAGACCCATTGCGAAGAAGTTTTGGAGCGTGGTGTCCAAGACGTTCTTGCGGCGCACCATTCCGGCGTAGAACGCGGCCAGTCCGGGCGTCATGAAGAGCACCAGGGCGGCTGACACGAGAATCCACGCTGTATCGCCGGTGTTGAATTCGGGCATCGTCGTCCTCCTTCTCCTTGTTGAAGCACGCGGTTTCAGGGTGGTTTCCGCGTGACGTCTCCTGCATTGCTGGGGCACACGGTACGGGTGTGATGTTTCCAGCCCATTTCGGCGGAGTGTCTCGGAGGTGAAAGTTCGTCGGCTGGGTGAAATGGCTCTGAAACGCCCGACGGTTCGGGGCGGGCCTCTGCGGGTATACCGACAACCAGAGTGTTCGACGGAGAGGGCTGGGCACTACTCACGACGGACAGGGGGTCGGTCAGACGCGATCGCGGGCACGTGTGTACTTCGCGCCGTGACCGAGCATCAGTAGTTGGGGGCTGAGCATGAGCATCAGACGTGCTGGGACGATCCGGTGGCTTCGCGCCACATTGGCGGTGGCGCTACTCGTGGCGATGCAGCCGATTCCGGTTGCCGTGGGTGCAGAGCAGGCGCTCGCGGCACAGGTGGCTGCGACGCGGGTGGCGGGGCTTATCGCTCCCGAGAACCAACGTGTCGGAAGCGCGAATCGGTTCACCAACAGCGTGCTGTTGGCGCAACAGGGATGGACGAGCTCCGAGTACGTGGTCATCGCGACCGGTCGCGGCTGGTCCGATGCCCTTGTCGGAACGCCGTTGGCAGCAACGCTCAAGGCCCCACTCCTCCTGAGCGAGCGAACAGCCCTGCCCGCAGTGGTCAAGGCTGAGATCAAACGATTGGGCGCCTCACGCGCAATCATTCTCGGCGGTACGGGGGCGCTTGCGTCGGGCATCGTCGACGACCTCGTGGAGTGCGGTATCACACGCCGCTACGTGGAGCGAATCGGCGGGGCTGACCGCTATGTGACCGCATCGAAGGTCGCTCGCAGGATTCACAGTCTCAGTGACGGCGAGGGGTGGGTCGCCCTCGTGTCGGGTGAGCGCTTCACCGACGCCTTGTCGGTTGGTCCATGGGCCGGAGCGCTGGGTGCGCCAATCGTCCTGACCAAGAAGAGCTCCATCCCGGCAACCACCAAGACCGTGCTCACCGCGCTTCACCCCAAGGCCGTGCTGATCGTAGGCGGTTCGAGGTCGATCGGGGCGAAGGTGACCAAGCAGATCCCCGTTCAGTGGCGGATCGCCGGTGTCGACAGCTATGACACCGCCAACCTCATGGCGGAGTTCGCGTCCGATCACGACTTCGACTTCGATAACGTCTACGTGGTCTCGGGCACGGATTGGTCGAGTTCACTCTCACTCGGTGCGCTTTCGGCGCGAACCATGGGCCTCATCATGCCCACCGATCCGACCCGCCTCGACATCCACACACACGCGTTCTTCGACGGGCACTGTTCGAGCATCAAGGAGATAATCTCGGTGGGGGGTCCCGGCTGGGTGGCCCCGAGTGTGATGACCGAGATCCAGCAAGCGTCGCACACGCACCTCAACACCGAATCACTGACACTCATCACGGGCGACCTACTGACCGCCTTCGATGGAGTGACGACCGAGACAGTGACGTTCGATGACGTGCCCGTAGCGGTAACGACTGTCGTGCCCGGTCAGTACCTCGTACTGAACCGTTCCGGCGCACGGCCGGATGACGATCCGCTCAAGCCCGGCTTCGTCCGGCAGGTCTTGAGCGTCGAGGACGTCGGCGACTCCCTGGTTGCGACGACGCGTGATGCCGCTCTCACGGAGATACTGCAGAAGGGCTCAGTGGACATCCAAGTTGTTCCGATCAGCGCACAGGATGTTCGCAACCAGTATCTG
>JAAXWY010000078.1 GCA_013334745.1 Coriobacteriia bacterium | reverse complement strand
GCCATGCGGACTGTGAGCCCGCGGCAGCCCGTGTGTCGTCGTACTCACGGTGCAGCGTGGTGCCCACGTTGATCCACGGCGGGGTGGCAAGTGCGGCGCCCTCAGCGCCACTCTCGAAGCCGGCGTCGACAAGCGTGCCGTCGGCGGCCAGCGCGGGCAGCGCGAACGCGAATGCGAGGACGAGTGCGAGCAGCAGCGCGAGAAGCGCGCGTGACGCGTGACTCGACCCCACGCGCGAACGCGTGGACACGGACGATGCAGTCCAGTTCCTATTCACAAGTGCCTCCAAGTTGAGCGCGACCCCCCCGGGTGCGTAGTGCCTAGTGCGGTGGTACGTCGGGTTCGGACAGTTCGATTAGAGCCGGTTAATGTTTCTAAACCTGTAATGTGAGCCATTGTTAATAGGTCTGAGGCACTCGTCAAGTACTGCGGTTCAGAAAATCGGCAAACGGGAAATGCCGTGCTCCACTGCTGCCGAGAAGCCTGCTCAGCGGCTGTGATGACGGTCACACGCCGAATGAGCGCCCGAACCGTAGACCGCGACTCAGTCAATGGCGGCCGATGCTCCAGCACCAGACACCGGCTTGGGTCGACGGAGGATTCGCCCATAAGGAAGCACCCTGCGCTGGCAGGGCACCGCCACGCGCCCGGCATACAGAAGCGGGGCAGCCGCAGTCATGCAGCTGCCCCGCGATCACGCTGTTGGCTCGGGCCTAGAACGCCTTCATGCTCGAATGACAGTCAGCCATCCGGCTGCAACCGAGCGCATCGGAGCCTGTGTACATCGGCACGTAGTTGTTCACGCCGTGCCTGTGACAATCGAAGCAGAACGACCCATTGAAGTCGGTCGGCTTCATGCTCTGGTCGGCAGACTGAACTCCCCCGGGGCTCGGGTCGAGATGGCAGGTGATGCACTTCGCGTGGTAGACGTTTGGACCACCCTCGTGACAGGCACTACACAGCGAGTCGCCGTCGGGTATGTTCACCCCGTCTTCGACGACCTGGACAGCCTGGCCGTTCACTGTCGTCTTCAGGTTGTAGATGTTGCTCGACCCGTGCTCGTGGCACACGTCGCAGGAGAGGGCGGCATCTCCTCGGACGTAGGGTGCCTTGATGGTACCGCCGTAGCCGATGACCGTCGTCGCGTTCCGGGTGCCGTCGCTCTCACCGTGCGCGTCAGTCACCCATGCCTTCGACATGTCGGTACGCGCTACCCAGTCGACGCCCGCTGGCGGTACCTCCTGGTGGCAGCGGATGCAATACGCCTGCTTAGGATCGGTCGGGGCTCGGTAGCTGAACGACCGTGTCTGGCCCGCGTAGTTGTAGTAGTACTCGAACTTGCTGCGGGTCGTGAGCTTCACCCATGTCTGGGTCTGGAAGTCCCATAGACGCAGCGTTACCGGATGTCCATCGGCAAGCTCACCGTTGGCCAGGAACGACAGATCGACATCGCGCAGAGTCCCGCGTTCGGACGGGTCAACCCGGAACTTCGAAAGCTGCCAGTTGGCAGATCCTTCTGTCGTCGCAAGGTTCGTCTTCCAGCACACGCCGAAGCTCCGGTCGAAGTACGTCGTATGGTCAGTCCACTTCACGTTCGTAGCCGAAGCGGGCGACCCCGGGTTGGATGGTGTCGGCAGTACGTCGGCGGCTGACTGACTCTCCCAACCAGCGACGGCGCCGGTGGTCACGGTGGAGCCATCGGCCTTGATGATCGAGAGATTGAGCTCATCGGTGCTCAGACCGCTCAGCGTGGGTTCGGGCAGGCTCGGATTATGCTGCGGATCGCTCGAAGCCCTCCAGCGGTAGTAGTCCCGGTCGGTGCTGTACGAGACCTTACCCTGTGCGTCCACGGTCTTGATTCTGTAGGTGTACATCCGACCGAGTTGAGTGACGGGGAACGAGACGCTGTGGGTGGTGGTCAACGAGGTGCTGCCGACGGTGGTCTTGGGGTACTGGGCCGGATACTCAAACGGGTACGACGGGAGCCCCGAGGTGATGACGTACTCAATTTCCGACGTCGCGGGGCGGTCAGTGGTCCAGGTGACGACCGGTGCGGCGTAGTTTGCCGGGGCGTCGTGCGTCAGCGCGATCTGCGTGATCTGCGGGTTGACGACGTCATGCTCAGCGCCCGCGAGAACGTACGCCTCCCCTGCCGCATTGATATACCTCGACGACGAGGACGCGTGACACGACCCACATGCGGTACTTCCCGAGCTGATGGCAGCCTGTACACCCGCGTCAGAGCTCGCGTGGCATGTCGTACACGTTGTCACATGCTGTGCGTCGAAGAGCTGGTTCGCATGACAACCGCTGTTGACGCCATAGCAGGTCTCCGTACTCGTGTGCATCACGGAATCGTAACCATGCGAATCGGCGCGACTCGGATGGCAGACCAGGCAATCCGCACTCGGCGTCACTCCGGACGCATGGCAGACCTCGCAGCCCGTACGAGTCACGCCATCCGTTGTCGTGGTGGCCACCGAGTGAATCTCGGCCACACTCTTGCCCGCGAACGGCTTCGATCCGCCGGCGTCGTGGCATCCACTGTCAAGACACGCGGCCCGTGCGGACGGAATCTCGTGTACTGAGTCGATGCTTGCATGCATCGGGGCTGTGGAACCAGGCGTGTGACAACCACCCTGAACGCAGGACTTGGACCACGTCGGAACCAGTGAGTTCTTTGGACTTGGATGACACTGGGTGCAGCCGTATCCTGCGGTCTGCCCTGAGCTCGTCGCTTTCGCATGCTCGGCAAGAACGGCTGCGGTATGGCAACCAACGCATGACTTCGAGCCGAAGCTCACGCCCGAGATCGTGATCGTCTGCGATGCGGGCGACGACTGGTGGGTCGTGCCAGCAAAATGGCGGTCCATGAGTGCGTTCACGTCGTCCATCGTCGGCGCATGGCAGCCGGAACACGTCTTGATCGTGGGCACACCGTCGGCGTGACACACCATGCAATTGGTGCGGACCTTGCCATCGACTGTGGTGGTCGAGGCCGCGGAGTGGGTTGCGGCCATATCCAGCACGTGGCAGCCCGACTCTGGCTCCGAACAGTACGCATCGGTGTTGGAGTGAGCGGTGTCGAAGCCCGCATGTAGCGGCGCACTCGAACTGACCGTGTGGCAGCTACCCTGAGCACAACCGCCGTTCCACGTCGGGTTCAGCGACCCACGTGCCGTGGGATGGCACGCAGCACAACCGGCCTCGGCCGTGGAGGCGGTCAACTTGCCGTGTTCTGCTTGGAGATCGGCCCTGTGGCACTCGACGCAGGCGACCTTCGTCCCGTCTACATATGTACTCTCGACCGTTGCGTCGTGTGTCGCGAGCCTGGTTATCGGCCCGTCGGGCGTAAACGCTGGTGGATACGCTCCGACTCGCAACCAGCCGTTCGACTCGAGCGAGGGGTTGACTGTCTCGGCATCATCCGAGAACGCATCGCCCCCGCTACCTGTGATGACGACGTTGTCGATCGCCCAGCCGGCAAGGTTGATGTATCGGTTGGAGATGAAGCGGAAACGGATGTGTACCGTCTGACCGGCGTACTCGGACAGATCAAACTCCGCCTGAACCCAGCCGTTTGAGTCGCCGTCGATGCCATTGCCGAGATTCAGCCCGAACGGGTTGGCGTCAGATGTGATGGTGCCGGCAATCGGTGTCCATGTGGTCGTGTCTGACTGCACCTCAACGTAGCCGTAGTCCTTGCCAACCTCGATCTCGTAGTTGGTCATGAACCTCAGTGAACCGCCGGCGGGCACAGTCATCGTTGCGATCTGCAGCTGTGTGTCGTTGAGTGAACCGGCCGCGCTACGAAGTCCGGAGTACCACATCTTGTCGCCCTGGTACGGCGAGATCGGAGCCGGCGGCGATGCCGACGCACCACCGTAGAAGTCCGAGTGGCAGTACTGGCAATCGTAGTTCGAAAGCCCCTCGTCCCAGCCGTTCGCGGGTTCGCTGGCGTAGTAAGCACCTGGCGTAGCGTCAGCCGAGTTGAGAAGGTACTTCACGTTGTTGTGGTGCATGTAGCTCGTGTCGCCGCCCCATGCGCTCGAGTGACATGTCACGCATGTCGCCGTCGGCGTCTTGCCCGGAGCGTGGCATATCACGCATCCACCTGCGGTGTTGTGCGAATCAGCGTGGAGGACCGAGATGTCACTGATGTCGTGACACGTCATGCCCTCGGCCCCGGCGCATCCATACCCCAGGTACGGGCTCCCAGAACCTGCATCACTTCCGGCATGACGGTCGCCGGTGGGTGTGTGCAGCTTGTTGGAGTGACAGGTTTGGCACGTCTTCGCCCAAGTCCCAATGGCCGGGACGAGGCTGTCGTGACACGACGCGCAGGTGTTACCAGAGTGGGATGCGCTCAGTACAGTCGAGTGACACGTGCCCACGCAGGTCTCGTTGGCAGCAGTATGTGTCGTCAGGCTGTAGCCATGACTCCCATCCACGCGATCGGCGTGGCACGAGTCGCAGGCGCCGGAAGCGGGCGTGCCGTCAGCGTGGCAGACCTGACAGCTCGTGCGAGTGACTCCTGCGACGGTGGTCGTGGCGCTGGAGTGGGTCTGGGCGAGGCTGTCCGTCGCGGTGGCAGCATGGCAGCCTGCGGCATAGCAGCTCTGACCCGCGACCGGATTATGTGCCGTCGCAAGGTTGCGGTGGTAGTCGACGCCGGCCGCAGTGTGGCAGGTCGAGCAGTCCTTCGTGAGCGTGGCGTTGGCGTGGCAGACCATGCACGAGGTGCGAGCCTGTCCGTTGACGGTGGTCTCGGCCGAGGCATGGATCGCGGAGACGTCGGCGCCGCGATGGCAACCCGACGCGAAGCACTCGGTGTTGGCGGCGGCCGGGGCGTGAGCCGTGCCTGCCCCGCCGTGCATCTCCTGAGGCGTACCGGCCGGGTGGCAGCCGCCCTGGACACAGCCCTTGCCCCATGTGGCGAACGAGCTGCGAGGCGTCGGGTGGCAGGTGACGCACTTGAGGAGCGCGGAGGACGCGCTCGGCATCGCGTGCTCGACCTGGACGTCGGCGGCATGGCAGTCCCCGCACACGACGCTGCCGGATCCGACAGACATCGAGGCGACGTTCGAACCGTGCATCAGCGAGTGATCCGCGCTCGCGTGGCACGCGGAGCACGCGCTGTTGCCCGCGGCGATGGCGGCCTTGACGTTGGTCGCCGTCGATCCGTGGCAGGTGTCGCAGACGATCACGGCGCCGGCTTTGGTCGTGCGGCCGTTGTGCTCGATGGTCAGCGATGCGTTGTGGCACGGGGAGCAGGTGGCGACATCGGCGGCCGTGTGGAACTCACTGGGCGTACCCGCATGACCCCAGCTGACCTCGTGGCAGTTCGCGCAGGGGTGCTCGTGCTCGTCGAGTGCCGAGCCCGGTATGTGGCAGCTGTCGCAGTTGACGTAGGTCACAGGCATCTCAGAGCCGGCGACGGTGACCGGTGTGAAGGTGGCGGCGATGGTGTGGGGTGCGGTGACGTTAGAGAAGGTGTAGGTCGAGAGTGCG
>JAAXWY010000077.1 GCA_013334745.1 Coriobacteriia bacterium | reverse complement strand
GATTCCATGTCCGGTGACGGCACGGGCGACTCGTTCCCGGAGAGACAGGAACGTCTGTGGTTACTCTGACAACGATCGTCGAGCAGCTGATCAACGGCATCACGCTTGGCGGTATGTACGCACTGATCGCACTCGGCTACACACTTGTTTACGGCATCCTCCTCATGATCAACTTCGCTCACTCGGAGTTGTTCATGGTCGGCGCGTATGTCGGACTCGGCACGCTGCTGGTTCTGACCGACGACGGGGTCATCAGTGGCATCGTCGCCAAAGCGCCGATCTTCTCGTTCCTTGTGCCCGCCCAAGCGTTCTTCACCGGTGGCACCGTGGGGATGATCTGTCTGTTCCTGATCATCTTCTTAGTGTCCATGACGGTCGTCGGGCTCATGGGCGTCATCATCGAACGCTTTGCATACCGACCGCTGCGTCACGCGCCGCGCCTCGCGCCGCTGATCTCAGCCGTCGGTGTCTCGATCTTCCTCCAGAACGCCGTTCTGCTCTGGATCGACTCGAAGCAGATACCGTTCCCCAATCCGATGGGTATCTCGGTAGCGTTCACCTTCCTGGGCGTGCAGGTCTCGACGCTTAAGGTGTTCATCGTCGCGACGGCCATCATCCTGATGGTCTGCCTCGACCTCTACGTCGGCCGCAGCCGCATGGGTAAGGCGATGCGCGCGACGTCTCAAGACCGGGAAGCTGCCGGTCTTATGGGTATCGACATCAACCTGGCGATCATGCTGGCCTTCTTCATCGGGCCCGCGCTTGGTGCGGTCGCCGGAGTCTTCTACGGCATGTATTACGGCTCCATCGTCTTCAACATGGGATTCATCCCGGGCATGAAGGCGTTCACTGCCGCAGTCATCGGCGGCATCGGAAACCTCCGAGGCGCCATGCTCGGCGGTTTTGTACTGGGTATCGTTGAGTCCCTGGCGGCCGGGTTCCTGTCGTCGGGCTACAAGGACGTCATCGCGTTCCTGGTACTGATCCTCGTCCTGATCTTCCGTCCGGGCGGTCTGCTCGGCGAATCCGTAGTGGAGAAGGTGTAAGCCATGGGCGGCGGAAAGATGGACGTCTCAACCAAGGTATCAAGCGGCAAGATGTCGCCGATGAAGATCGCGCTCTATGCGCTTCTGGCGATCACGCTCGTGGTCTCACCGCTCCTCTTCGAGGGCTTCGGTATGCTCTTCATGACGCGCATCATGGCCCTCGTCGGTCTCTACGTCATGCTCGCCCTCGGCCTCAACATCGTCGTCGGCTACGCGGGCCTGCTCGACTTGGGCTACATCGCGTTTTACGCGATCGGTGCGTACTCGGGCGTCATCATCGGTTCTGTCGCGATGAAGTCCATGCCCCCGGCGCTGCAGCCATGGACGTTCTTCCTGATGATCCCCGTCGCTGGCGCGTTCGCGGCGCTCGCGGGCATCACTCTGGGAACGCCGGTGCTGCGCTTGCGCGGTGACTATCTCGCGATCGTTACGCTCGGCTTCGGTGAGATCGTGCGCATCATCCTGCTCAACGATGCGTTTGGCCTTACCAACGGCGCTGCCGGTCTGCCGCGCGCGGGTGAGTTCATCCCGAACCCCGCGGGCCTCGACTGGCTCCTCAACAACGCGTACTTCACGATCCCGGGCATCGGGCCCAACGGCTTCAACTTCATGTTCTCCAACAACCTGTACTGGTACTACGTGATCGTGCTGCTGTGCTGCCTGACCATCTTTGTGGTCAACCGTCTCAACAACTCACGCTTGGGCCGCTCGTGGGTCGCTATGCGTGAGGACGAGGTCGCCGCAGCATCGATGGGTATCAGCATCATCGGCGCGAAGCTCTGGGCGTTCTCGCTGGGCGCGGTCTGGGGCGGTATCGCCGGCCTGACCTTCGCGAACTTCCAGCAGTTCGTCAGCCCCGAGTCGTTCACGTTCATGGAGTCGGTCTTCGTGGTCTGCACCGTCGTCATCGGCGGTATGGGTTCGATTCCCGGTGCCATCGTCGGTGCGATCCTGATCCAGGGCACACCTGAGTTCATCCGCGGCTTCGCCGCCTCGGGCATCATCCCGGGTCTGTCGGGCGAGCAGGTCACCGCTATTTCGAACTACCGCAACCTGGTCTTCGGCCTGGTCATGGTCATCATGATGATCTGGCGCCCGCAGGGCATCATCCCGTCGAAGCGCCGTGCAGCGGAGCTTACCGCTGACGCGGACATCGCCGAAGAGGAGAACCAGACGCTCTACGACATGCAGCACGACGTCGGCCGTCACGGCGACAGTGCTGACCAGTAACGGGGCCGGGAAAGGTACGAAGATGGCACACTTGGTTGACGCTCAGAACGTCACGATGCAGTTTGGGGGCCTCAAGGCCGTCAGCGACGTGACGATGCACATCGACACCGGCGAGATCGTCGCGCTCATCGGCCCCAATGGCGCCGGCAAGACGACCTTCTTCAACATGCTCACCGGTATCTACATCCCCACCGAGGGCACGCTGACCTTCGATGGCACCCCTGTGGGCGGCAAGAAGACACACATCATCACCCGTATGGGCATCTCGAGAACCTTCCAGAACATCCGTCTGTTCCAGAACATGACGGCTTTGGAAAACGTGATGGTGGGGCGCCACATCCGCTCTCAGGCCGGACCGATCGGCGCGGTGTTCCGCACTCCGAAGTTCAAGGTCGAAGAGAAGAAGACACTCGATGTAGCGTACGAGTGGCTCAAGTTCGTCGGGCTTGGCGAGAAGGCCAACGAGCTCGCGAAGAACCTGCCCTACGGTGAGCAGCGCAAGCTCGAGATCGCGCGGGCTCTGGCAACCGAGCCTAAGCTACTGCTTCTCGACGAGCCGGCCGCCGGCATGAACCCGCAGGAGAGCCAAGCGCTCAACTCGCTTGTACGCAAGGTTCGCGACCTCAACATCACCATTCTGCTCATCGAGCACGACATGAAGGTCGTCATGGACCTCGCGGATCGCATCTACGTGCTCGACTTCGGCGAGAAGATCGCCGAGGGCCTGCCCGCCGAGATCCAGCGTGACCCTAAGGTCATCGAGGCGTATCTCGGCAAGGGAGCGGAAGCGATGATGGCCGAGGCCCACGACGCCGCGGATGCGGCTGACGCCAAGGCGGTTGCCGACGGCAAAGCTGCGGCCGAAGCCGAGGCTGGCAAGGAGGACTCGACCAATGGCTAACACGGTACTCAAGGTCACTGACCTCTACGCGGCGTACGGCAAGATCGAGGCGCTCAAGGGCATCTCAATCGAGGTCAACGCCGGCGAGATCGTCACCCTCATCGGCGCCAACGGCGCCGGCAAGTCCACGACGCTGAAGACCATCTCGGGTCAGCTCGCGCCCAAGGGCGGCACCATCGAGTTTCAGGGTGAGTCGATCGGTGGCACCAAGCCCCACATCATCACGGGCAAAGGCATCATCCAGGTGCCGGAAGGTCGTCGCATCTTCTCGCGCATGACCGTCATGGAGAATCTGGAGATGGGCGCGTTCCTGCGCAAGGACAAGGACGGCATCAAGACCGACCTCGATCACGTCTTCGAGTTGTTCCCGCGCCTCAAGGAGCGCATCGCCCAGAAGGGTGGCACGCTGTCGGGTGGCGAGCAGCAGATGCTCGCGATGGGCCGCGCGCTCATGAGCAAGCCGACGCTGCTCATGCTCGACGAGCCGTCGATGGGTCTGGCGCCGGTCGTCGTCGAGACCATCTTCGAGATCATCCAGAAGCTCAACCAGCAGGGCATCACGATCCTGCTCGTCGAGCAGAACGCCAACCTTGCGCTCGCCGTTGCCGACCGCGGCTACGTGCTCGAGACCGGCGAGATCGCGCTGACCGGTACGGGCCGCGAGCTCGCGTCCAACGAGGCAGTCCGCAAGGCGTACCTCGGCGAGGGGTAGACCCCGCCGCGCATTCGCGTGACAAAGTGATTCCGAGAAGGGCACCCACTGGGTGCCCTTCTTTCGTGGGCATCGATTCGAAACCGGCCCTGCAGGGGCTCCTTGCGAATCGCAGGAAAGTCGCACTCTATGCAATCGAGAAGCCACTTCATGCACGCGCATGGCTGTCGTACGCTTCGCCCGCTCACACGCGCGGACAACGACGTCCGCTGCCGGTCGTCCTTGGAGGGTCTCGGGGGTGGCCGGTCCTACGACAGGAGGAGACATGCGGGTACGCAAGACAGTAGCGGGTGGCGCTCTGGTAGCGCTGGCACTCGCCACCGTGGTGCTCGGCGGGTGCGGTGGCGGGGCCACCGGCGGTGCCGAGGCCGAGAAGGTCGTCAAGATCGGTATCGGGGCTCCGCTGACCGCCGGATCGGTCGCTCAGGGACAAGGCATCCAGCGTGGTGTCGAGCTCGCCGTTAAGCAGGCCAACGAGCGCGCTGACGTGAAGGCCGCCGGCATCAAGCTCGCCACCATCACCGGTGACGACCAGGGCGACCCGAAGACGGGCGTCACCGTCGCCAACACCTTCGCGTCTGACCGCTCGGTCGTGGCGGTCGTCGGTCACCTCAACTCGGGCGTGACCATCCCTGCATCCAAGGTCTACAACCAGGCCAAGATCGCGATGGTCTCCCCGGCGGCGACCAATCCGGCCGTCACGCTGCAGGGCCTGAACAACATCTTCCGTGTCTGTACCATCGACTCGGTCCAGGGTCCCACCGGCGCCGACGCTGCCTTCAAGGAGTTCGGCGCCAAGCGTGCCGTCGTCATCGACGACAGCACCCCGTATGGCTCGGGTCTGGCCGGCGAGTTCGCCAAGCAGTTCGCGGCCAACGGCGGCGAGGTCGTGCTGACCGAGAAGACCTCGGATCAGGACAAGGACTTCAACGCGCTCGTCACCAAGATCAAGGGCGTCAATGCCGACCTCGTGTACTACGGCGGCACCTACAACGCCGGCGCGCTTCTTTCCAAGCAGCTGTTCGAGGCCGGCGTGAAGGCCCCGCTGATGGGCGGCGACGGTCTGTTCGACGCGCAGTACATCAAGCTTGCCGGTGTCGACGCCGCGCAGGGCGACATGGTCACCTCGGTCGGTCTGCCGATGGAGAACCTGCCCAAGGGCCAGGAGTTCAAGGCCGCCTACGAGGCCGCGTTCCCCGGCGTCGAGGTCGGTGCCTACGATGCGTACTCGTATGACGCAGCCAACGTGCTCATCGAGGCCATCGTCGCAGCCGTGACCGAGAAGGGCGCTGCCGCCATCACCATGCCTGATGGTCGCGACGCCATCATCGCCAACGTGGCGAAGACGTCGACTGATGGCGTGACCGGCAAGATCTCGTTTGACGCGAACGGTGACACCACCAACAAGGCGATCACCGTGTACAAGATCGAGGGCGAGAAGTTCGTTCCGTTCGTGGTGCCCACCAACTAACGGCCACACGCACACGATCGTTCTCCCGCGGGGCGCCCTTGTGGCGCCCCGCTCCCGTGTGCGGGTTCTACGCTTCCGCGAGTGCCGCTCGCGCCCGCGCGGTCGCATCCTCCGCGCGTGCAGCGGCGGCCGTGTCGCGTGCAAGCAGTGCGCCTTCACGCACGCGCCACGTGCCGCCCGCCATCACCGCGCGCGTGGTGGTGCGCCCGCTGTGGGCCACCACGGCTGCGG
>JAAXWY010000076.1 GCA_013334745.1 Coriobacteriia bacterium | reverse complement strand
CGTGCAGCAGGAAGAGCCGACCAGCAGTGACGCGCACGTACGCCCCCACCGGGAAAAGAGAACACGGAAGATCAAGACCTGGGACGTTGAAGGTTCGCGCCGGTTCCACCGTGCAGTCATGGGTGACAACCACGGTCAGGGGGAGCGTTCCAGGGAACGCCCGATCGGTCCGAACCTTCACTTCAACGCCACCCACGCCCGCCGCGATCTCAGTGAGGGTCGGGTAGGTGGACGCTTTTTCGTTGCTCACTTGCCACCCTTGCGCGACTTCCACCGCTTGACGATCGCGCGCACGCCCAGCACGCCCGCTGCAAGGCGACGACGAACGGCCCTTCGGGGCCGTTCTGTCGTTGCGCGCGCGTCGAGCGACGCCCCGCCAGCGCCCCGAGCGGGTATCCTTTGCGACGCGTCAGTGCGATAGTCTCGTTCGTGCTTGTCGGCTGAGTGAGGATCGAGGTTCGCTTTCGTGGCACATCTGCTCGGGTGTGAGACCGTCTGCCTGGAGTTCCCGTCGAAGAAGCTGTTCGATGCGGTCTCACTCGGCATCGATGAGGGCGACCGTATCGGGATAGTCGGCGGCAACGGGGATGGCAAGTCCTCGCTGCTCGGGCTGCTGTCAGGCTCGCTCGAACCCGATTCCGGCTGCGTCACGCGGCGCGGCGACGTAACCATCGGCACGCTCTCACAGACCGACGCACTCGACCCTGAGGCGACCGTCGAGCATGCGGTCGTGGGCGACGTACCCGAGCACACGTGGGCGTCCGATGCGCGCATCCGAGCGATCCTGCGCGGTCTGATCGCCGACATCGACTGGGACGGGCGGGTCGGCGACCTCTCGGGGGGCCAGCGCCGCCGTGTCGACCTCGCGCGCGTGCTCGTGGGCGACTTCGACGTGCTGATGCTCGATGAGCCGACCAACCACCTCGACGTGCACGCCATCGCGTGGCTCGCCGAGCACCTCAAGAGCCGCTGGCCCAAACGCTCCGGCGCGCTGCTCGTCGTCACGCACGACCGCTGGTTCCTCGACGAGGTCTGCCTCGACATGTGGGAAGTCCACCACGGTCAGGTCGAGATGTACGAAGGCGGGTTCTCGGCGTACGTGCTTCAGCGCGTGGAACGCGCAGAGGCCGCTCAGACCGCCGAGCAGAAGCGCCAGAACGTGCTGCGAAAGGAGTTGGCGTGGCTCTCGCGAGGCGCGCGGGCGCGGGCGACCAAGCCGAAGTTCCACGTTGCGCTCGCGCAAGCGCTCATCGCCGATGAGCCGCCGATGCGTGACTCCATCGAGCTGAAGCGCTCAGCCGTGTCTCGGCTGGGCAAGCAGGTCGTCGACCTCGTCGACGTGACGCAACGCTACGGCGACAAGACGGTCATCGACGACGTCACCTGGCTGATCGGCCCGGGAGACCGGTTTGGGATCCTCGGCGAGAACGGCTCGGGCAAGACGACGCTGCTCAACCTCATCCGCGGCGCGCTCGAGCCCACGTCGGGGCACATCAAGATCGGCAAGACGGTGAAGTTCGCGGTGCTCTCGCAGCACCTCAATGAGCTGACCGATCTGGGCAACTCCCGTGTCCGAGAGGTGCTCTCGCGCTACAGCTCGCGCTACGAGATCGACGGCAAGGAGCTCAGCCCCGCTCAGCTGCTCGAGCGGCTCGGGTTCTCATCGGCGCAGCTCTCGGCACCCGTCTGCGACCTTTCGGGCGGCCAGAAACGCCGGCTGCAGCTGATGCTCATCCTGCTCGACAAGCCCAACGTGCTCATCCTCGACGAGCCCGACAACGACCTCGACATCGACATGCTGGCGGTCGTCGAAAGCCTGCTCGACACCTGGCCCGGCACGCTGCTGCTCATCACGCACGACCGCTACCTCATGGAACGCGTCACCGACGACCAGTTCGCGATCATCGGCGGCAAGGTGCGCCACGTGCCCGGCGGCGTCGACGAGTACCTGCGGCTGCTCGATGCGCGCGGCCAAGCGCGTGGTTCCGCTGCGCCTGGGACGCCGAAGCCGGCGAAGGCCGCACCTGCCGACAAGCCCGCTGCCGGGGGCTCGGACGACGCATCGAGCGCCACCGAGCCCGCGCTCACGCGTGCCGAGGAGTACGCGCTGAAGAAGGAACTCGCATCCACCGAGCGCAAGCTCGAGACGCTGTGCGGGAAGGCCGATGCGATTCGCACCGAGATGACCGAGACGGACCCCTCCGACTACCAGGCGCTTCTCGACGTGCAGGCACGGCTACGCGACATGGAGGCGCAGGTTCGTGCGCTCGAAGACGCGTGGATGGAGCTTTCCGACCGGTTGGCGCGCTAGCGCCGGCGCCCAGACGGCCGAGCCGGGCTCACGATGAGCTGGCGCCCATCGTCTGACGCGCCGCACCTTCGTCGCCGGATTCGGCGACAGGTCGCTTCTTGCGATTCACGCGCTCCCACATCGCATTCCGGCCACGGCTCACCGAGCGGATCTCGCCGGCGTCGGACAGCTCACGCAACACGCGCGTGACCGTGGGGCGGGCGACTTCGGGGCACGCGCGCTCGGCATCGCCGGACGTGAACGACGACGGCAGGCTGCGGATGCAGTCGCTGACCAGTTGACGTTTCGCGCTCCACTCGGCCTTCATGCGCTCGGAGCGCTCAGACTGACCGGTCGCCTTCATCTTGGTTTCGATCTTCTGAAGCGCGGCATCCACTCCGCGCTGCTCAACCTCGCCGCGAGCCACACCGACCGAGTAGGAACCATCGGCCTTCTCCACCCAGACGGAGTGCTGGGCGTCGCAGCGGATGGTCCATCCCATCTTGGCAAAACGCTTCATGCATTCATCGAACAGGCCCGTCCCACCGTCGTCATAGACGACTTCGGGCTGCTCGGACTGTGGCGGCTGCTTGCCCAAGAACATGGCGAAGCCCTCCTTCATAACTCACTCGGCGGCTTCGGGGGCGTGTCCGCGCGAGGTGCGACAGCTGTCCCGGAGAGGCCCCTGGCAACGCAGACCGGTCGCCAGTTACCAAAACGTACACCTGAGCGTATCAGGTTTCGGCCTCGAGGGTGAGGCTGCAGGGCACCGGCCGACGGCGAAATGGCAGCTCGCCGAGCGTCAGACGAAGCCGAAAAGCGGCGGAAAGGCGACCACAACGACCGCCGCCCACACGGCATACACCGGCAGGTAGCGCATCTGCCAGCGCTCAACCGACTCGACTCCTCGCGCCGAGCGCAAGAAGCCCACTTGCAGGAAAGCCGACCACGCCAGATTGACCAGCAGGAGCAGATTGAGGCCGAGAGCTGCGGTCTTGTTGGGGCTGAAGCCGTACTCGGTGAGTCGACGCGCGATATTCATGAGCGCGAAGAGGTCGACGCCGAGCGCGGACACGAGCAGCGCCAGCTGGATCCAGTCGAACGCTCCAGCGGGTGCGTGCCTATCACGCGCCGAGATCCCATACAGCAGTAGCGCCAAGACCAGCACCAGCAGCACATCGAAGACGATGAGCACCTCGCGCTCGACATGCACGATGCCGCGCGTCCAGATCACCCCGACGAGCAGAGCGACGCACATGATCGCGAACAGCGGCGTGAACACGCGCGCGAGCATCGGCGCCATCCCGCCGACGAGGTTACGGCGCGTCCCGACCAGCCACGTCGAGACGATGACTGCGCCCATCGCACCACACGGCAGAACCCACGACTCGACGAACGAGGAGGCGCTCAGGCCGATCGCCTCGAACACGCCGATCGTCAGGGCGATGAGTACCCCTCCGCCCAGCGCGATCAGCACATAGGTGATGAGCCACTCGCCGGTGAATCGGACGAACTCCATGCGCCGGGCATCGGAGCGCCATTCGCCTGCAGCGTGGGCGACGCCGACCGTGAGCCACAGCACGATGGGCAGGTGGATCGCCGCGAGCACTTCGCTGGCGCCCCCGGACGCGAACGGGTAGGCGTTGACGACGACGGCCGCGACGACGAACACCGCAGCCATCGCGGCGACGACGCGCAGGCCCACGCCCCGCCGCCACACGAAGTAGCCGGCAAGGAACGGGAGTACGAAGAAGCTCAGGTTGAGCGCGTAGAACTCGGCGCCATCACCGTTGAAGTCATACCCGAACAGCTCCGGCGCCTTGAATGCGAGCGCTGCGGCGATTGCGCATCCGAGCATCGCCCAGAACTCCCTGCGCTCGCCGGCATCGGCGATGCGCTCCGGAGCACCGGCGACCGGCGGTGCCCACGCCTCACCGGAGTAGGAGCGTGCGAACTTCACAGTGAGGTCGTCGCCCTGCGCCAATCGGTGCAGCGCGACCAGGAACGCCTCTTCGGGCTCAAGGCCCGCAGCGGCGAGCACGGCGAGGTGCTCCCGAAGGGTGGCCTCGCCGGCGGTGGTATGAGCTGCGGTCGCGCCGTTGGCGAGGAGGTCCGTGCGCCAGCGCCCGATCAGGTCTTCAAGCGACTCTGCCTTCAGAGGCGATGTCACGACGGCGCGCCCCCTTCCGATGCGTCCGGCGAAGATTCCTGTCCAAGGATACGCCTCGTCGTGAGGGGGGGCATCAGGGCGAGATCCGCGCCGCTGTCGCCGGGGCCGGGGGCGTGACCACTTTGAGCTCACGCATGTATGACGTCGATGGCATCGTGGTGCCGGAACCGGAGTAGGCGGCCCGCAGACGCCAGGTGCCGGCCACGGTGAGCCGTCTGCTGGTCGTGAGTCGCCCGCTCGGCTCGGGCGTCATGGTGACCGCGAATCGCGTGCGCCAGTACCAGACCCTCACGCGCTTGAGCTTGCCATGCACGCGCTTCGTCACGAGCTTGCTCTCCCAATGCACCGCTGTGAGCGTTGTGGGTGCAACCGTCGCGCACGCGCTGGGCGTCATAGTGGTCGTGATGGTCACGGTCGTCGCCGTCGACGGTGCTGTGCTGTCGATGCTCGGACGCGTGAGCCGCGTGATGGTCTTGGGAGTCATCGCAACGTGCACCGGCGAGCGCAGCCCTGCCCACAACGCGACGTTGGTGACGGTGCGCGTGACATAGCTCGGGTGCGTGAACCGCACACTGAAGACGCCCGGCACGAGACGAGCCGCGATGAACGACCCGTCGACCGCCGAGGGGGCCGCGTATGCGCTGCCGATCTTGAGCTTCGCGCCCGAGATGTTGCCACCAGTGGCCGCGTCGACGACGCTGCCCGCCGCACTCGCGAACGGGTTGGCGCCCACCACGCTGCCTCGCAGCACGGTCCCGCCCCCGCCGACCACCCAGCCGAGCCTGCCGGCCACAACGCTGACGCCCGAAAGCCGCGCAGTCGTCGGCGCGACGTGCCGGGTCCAACTCGCACCGCCGTCGGTGGTGCGCAGCACGATGCCGCCGCCCGTCGCCCATCCGTTCGCGGCGTCGAGCATGCTTACCGACGTGAGCCGGGCACCTGTGGGCGCGCGCCCGATACGCCAGGTCGCGCCGCCGTTGATGGTGCGCAGCACCGTGCCGCGATCGCCCACGGCCACACCGTTGCGCGCATCGGCCATGTCGACGGCACGAAGCGCCGCGGTCACCGGCGTCGTGCGCTTGCTCCAGGTCGCGCCCCCGTCACCCGAGCGCAGCGCCGCGCCGCCCTCGCCCACCGCGACGAGCGTGGTCTCGGTCGCGTAGTCAACGCCGAGAAGTGCGCTGGTCACCGGCACCGGAACCGCCTGCCAGGTGGCGCCCGCGTCTATACTCTTGAAGAA
>JAAXWY010000075.1 GCA_013334745.1 Coriobacteriia bacterium | reverse complement strand
GCCATCCTTGCCGCCGGATATGAGGATGATGCGCGCAAACGGCGAGCGCTCAAGGGCGTCTGCCCGACTTGTGGACGTTCTGACGCATCGCATGAGCAGGGAATTGAGCGAACCAGCGACGCTGTCTAACAAAGGCATCGAGCAGAACGCCAGGGGATAGAATCGGCAAGGAAGGCATAGGGCGCCTGCTCATGCCCAACACGTTAGACAGACGGGGGGTTGAGATTGAGCACTCGCATCGAGGAGTTCCGGCGTCATGTCTGGGATCTTCTCGAAGTCACAGAAGATGAGGCAACCGGTCAGGTCCGTTGGGACTGGGTCGATATCGGACTGTTCCTCCTCATCATTCTCAGCGTCGCCTCGGTCGTCTTCGAGACAGTCCCGTCGCTAGCTGCACGCTACTCAAGGGCTTTCTGGGCATTCGACGTCTTCACTGTGATTGTCTTCACCATCGAGTACGTTTGGCGATTGTGGGCGTGTACTGCGGATCCGCGCTATGCATCGCCAGTCGCCGGTCGAGTACGGTACGCCTTCAGCACCTTCGGCATCATCGACCTAGCGTCAATCCTGCCCTTCTATGTCGGGCTTGCATTGCCTGCCAGTCAGCTTGATCTGCGCTTCCTGCGAGTGCTTCGCCTCATGCGGTTTGCACGAGTCCTCAAGCTGGGCCGGTACTCTGAGGCTGTAGATCGCCTCAAGTCCGTCTTCCGTGCGCGTGCAGCAGACTTGCTTGTTGCGCTGCTATCGATACTCGTAGTGCTCGTCCTGGCTTCAAGCGTGGTGTATCACGTCGAGAACACCGCACAGCCGGACAAGTTCACAAGTATCCCGGCTGCTATGTGGTGGGGGATCTCGGCGCTCACCACGGTCGGGTACGGGGACATCATGCCCGTCACCACTCTGGGGAAACTCATCGGCGGCTGCATCCAGCTGCTCGGAATCGCGCTGTTTGCGCTACCGGCGGCCATCCTTGCCGCCGGATATGAGGATGATGCGCGCAAACGGCGAGCGCTCAAGGGCGTCTGCCCGACTTGTGGACGTTCTGACGCATCGCATGAGCAGGGAATTGAGCGAACCAGCGACGCTGTCTCACAAAGGCATCGAGCAGAACGCCAGGGGATAGAATCGGCAAGGACGGCATCGGGCGCCTGCTCATGCCTAACACGTTAGGCACAACACGGGGGGAATATGCCATCCAAGTCGCTGGTTCTGCGGATTCTGAACTGGGCATTTCTGTTTGCCATGATTGGCTGGCTAGCCGTCGTGCCAGGATGGGATTCTGGCGGGGGCGTGATCTTGGCCATAGTAGGACTGATTGCCCAAGAGCAAACGACGACAAAGAGTCTTACGCGCTTTGACCGCGTCTACTCCGCAGACAACTCGGCGCGTTTCTACGATGTCATCGCCGCAGGATACGACGCACGGAACTCCGACCTACTACTCGAGACTCACAAGAAGGTCAACGAGGCCATCGACGCACTGGTGTCTGGGCTCCCGACGTGGAGCGTACTAGACCTGTGCGGCGGCACGGGCAAGCAGATTGCATTTCACTTCGCAAACTGCGCACAAGGCCATTGGCTGTACGTCGACGCGAGTCAAGGCATGCTGGATCAGTTCAACCGGAACCTTCGTAACCTCGCCCTGCCTGTGGAGACCCGCCACGAGGACGTATTCAGCTTTCTCGATGACCTTCGAGGGCAGAACAAGCACGACGTTGTGCTCTTTGCCCTCGCGCTGTCGTCGCTGTCGCACAATCCCGACTGGTCTAAGGTCGCGAAGCTAGTCAAACCCGGCGGCGCTTTGGTCATCGCTGAGATCGAGCCATCCTACGCGACGATTCACCCGTTCTTCTCTGTCTTGGTGGGGAAGAAGAGCCACGCGCTCATGACACGGCAGGTCCATTCGAGTGATCTCATCTCGGAGATTACCGAGGCTGGGCTTGTCTTCGACCCGACTGCGACGAAGCTTGTCCGCGAGGGCGGCAAGACCTACTCGTACATACAGGTGTTTCATCGCACCTAGGTTGACTGGGGGCCAGGTGTGCCCAACAAGCGCATCGAGCGGACGGCGCAAGCTAGACTGCGGAAGTGAGGCCGCTGACCGCCGCTCATGCGCAAGAACGTTAGCTTGACTGGAGGTTGAGCGGGTGGCGCAAGCTGGGGATTCCGTGGACATGACGGTTGGGACCGGGGAGTTCCCGAAGTCGCTGGATCGCATCAACTGGGGCGCGTACTTCCTGTCCTTCATCTGGGCGCTGGCGCACAACGATGTTCGGTGGGCGGCAATACTTGCCGTCGCCAACGTTACCCAGTTCGGATTGTCGTTCGCAGTGGGACTCAACAATGACCTTGGCGCGGTCGGCCGCATAGTCGCCTCAGTCACAATTCTGCTCGCCCTAATGGCGGTGCAGTATGCATTCGCCATCGGCGCCAACAAGGGCCAGTGGACGCAGGCGGAGCACATGCCGCCACATACGCGACAGCCGGTCGGAGCCTGGACTGCGAATCAGAAGGTATGGGTGCTGGTCGGTCTCGGCTTCTACGTTGTAAGCAACGGACTAGCTCTCGTCGCAGCCGTGCGCACCTCATCGTGGGCAGCCCTGTGGCCGCTCGGTTCTCAGGCTGCGGTGCTGCTCGCGATTCTGCTGGCCGACCGTCGCAAACAAGCCGAGTTCGCTGCGCAAAGCTAACAAAGGCATCGAGCAGAGCGCCAAGGGATAGAATCGGCAAGAAGGCATAGGGCGCCTGCTCATGCCTAACACGTTAGGTGGAGTATTTGCGACTTGCTCGCAGTAGCGGCCGTCGGTAGGGCAGAGCCACTCCGGAGCTGATGGTGGCGCGGACAAGCAGCGGGTCCCCCTTGTCTCCTAGCGCCGGTGGCCAGAACAACGCGCGTCCATCGAATGCGAACTCATGCCGAGTGTGCGGGCTGGAAGCATCATGGTTCGAGAAAGCGAGTGATCGTGAAGCGACTTTCGGTGCCGGGCACGCTCCTCTTCGTCTTCTTGTGGCTTGTCGCCAGCCTGGCGGGGGCGTTCGTCGGCAGGATTCTGTTGGGCCCTCATCCCGATTCCTTCAGTGATGTCTCGGCTGTGATCGGCGCGGTCATCCCTCAGCAGATATTCGGACTCGTCTTCGCTGTGGCAGCCGTCTGGTACCTGGGATGGCAATCGCCGGTCCTCCATGAAGAGCTGCGCGCTCGACGATGGGTCATGGTGGTGCCTGTTGCCTCGTTTGCGCTCTGCGCGATCGCCGCAGACTGGAGTCGGATCGCGGCTTCTGATCCGCTCCTCGTGCTAGTGTCCCTCACCGCCGTTCTCCTGATAGCTTCATCTGAAGAGACCGTATTCCGCGGCGTCGCGCTCCATGCCTTCAGGCAGCGGTACTCGGAAGGCGTCGCCGCATCGGCGACAACCCTGCTGTTCGCTCTGGCTCATCTGGTTGGAGCCCTGACCCTCTCTCCCCTGATGTTCATCTCTACTCTCCTAGGTGGCGCGATCTACTACCTGACTCGCCGCGTGTCAGGCGGCATCCTGTTGCCTATCCTGCTGCACGCATACGTCGACTTCAGTCTCTACAGCATTGCGTTCGGTCCCGGCGAGAACCTCGACAACCTTGCGCCCGTGATAGTCATGGGCGAGGTGCTCTTGCTCATAGTCGTGGCGGTGCTTCACTCGAAGGTCTCACTGCCGGCGCGGGTAGGGGTGGGTGGACAGTGATGGCCGTAGGAAGACCAACGGGAACAGTCGGGTTGGTCGAGTCCGAGCCGGCGGCTCCCTAGGCGGCGTATGAGGCGCTCGCCGCTTGGCTCACTCGCTCGATGGCCTTGGGTTCCGCGCTAGAGACGCCGTTCACCCGAGGATGACCGCAAGGTAGACTGTGGCAGGCCCACCGCTTGCGCTGATGACTAGCCGCGATAGTCAGAAGCCCGGTCTCGGATTCGAATCTTGGGAGAAATATGGACGACAACAAGCCCGTAGGCTCATATCTCGACTGGTCGGCAGAGGGGAAAGCCAGCGTTTGGCGCTACTTGTTCGGACTGACGCTTGTCATTGTCGTCTTCTTCGTGCTCTCTGGGTTCGGCTCGCTTCCCGTGAGAATCTTCGTGCCCAACTACGAGGACTCCCTGGTCATGAGTGTCGTTGCTACCCTCATGAGCTTCGTGATCGCGTTCGTCTCGATCCCGCTGGTCGTCCGCCTCGTGCACAAGCGGCCGTTCTGGAGCGTTGCTATGCCGGCGTGGCGCTTCGAGGGCTGGAACTTCGGCGTCGGGCTAGCGGTCGGCGTGGTGGTTGCCGGCGTCTTCTCGGCGCTCTTCAGCGTAGCGGGAATCCTGCCGGTGGAGCGCAACCCCGACTTCGACCTCGGGACGCTTGTCCTGCTGGCCGTGGTCGGTTTCGTTGGGATCTTCATCCAGGCAGGCTCCGAGGAGCTGCTCTTCCGCGGCTATCTGACGCAGTTCGCGCGCCGGTTCACATCGAGCAAGTTGCTCTTCATCGGAATCCCAACGCTGCTCTTCGCAGCCCCGCATGCGGGCAACATCGCCCAGTATCGCGGCAATGTGTTCGTGCTTGCGCCCTACCTGCTTGCTGGCGCCTTCTACGGGTGGGCGGCATGGCGCACGGGGTCATTGTGGATGGCGACGGCCCTGCATCTGGCGAACAACTACACGTCGCTGGTCCTCGTCGGCACCAAGGGGGACGCACTGCCCTCGGCCGCGCCGTTCGTCATCGGGCTCCCCGGGATCGGCGTCGTGACGCTTGTGGTATTCGCCAGTTATGCGGCGCAGTTCCTTGTCTTGACCTACTTAATGAAGCGAGCTGGGCGCTAGGCCGCATCGAGGACCCACCTAACAAGCGCATCCAGCTGACGCCCAGAAGGGTGGACTCAAGAGGAGAGGCGTATCGGCCGCAGCTGATGCGCAAGAACGTTAGGCAGAGTGGATACAGGGTGGCTGAGGGCTCGCAACGCACTGGATCTTCTTGGCTACTCCGCGGTCGCTGGGGTCTCGACTGAGGCGGGGATCACGACTGTGTGGTCGGTGCGCCACAGCGAGATGAGAATCCACAGGCTGAGGAACGGCACGCCGAACGTGCTCAAGAGCGTCAGCGGCGAGAGCCATACCGCCGGTTGACCGTTCTGGACCATGAACGCCGAGATGTCCCACAGCCCGTGCGCGACCATCGCCGGCCAAATCACACCGAACTGACGTCGGAAGAGGTAGAGCGTGCTGCCGGTCAGGGTGGCGAGCACAATCTGCATCAGGGTCCCCCAACCGCCGCCCAGGAATGCGTTGGGGAGGTGGAAGACACCGAAACACACTGCCGTGATGACCGCGGCAACGCCCTCACGGCGCCCACCTTCGCGCATCGTGCGCAGGAAAATCACCCGGAACAGGGTCTCCTCGGCGAATCCGACCGCGACACCGGTCAGCACGATCATCGCGAGCAGATCCATATTGAGCGCGCTGTAGTCAGCCGCAACGATGCGGGCGACGATCATCGCGACGAACAGGCCAATCATGACCTTCATCAAGGTGGTGGTCTTGAGGCGAATTGGGTCGCGCCACGTCGCGTCCCACCGCGACCAGAGCACGAAGATGAGCAGGAGAACGCTCGAGATGCCAATCGGGAGCACGCCATTGCGGAACGCAGCGCCTGCAGAGGTGAACCACTCCGTATAGGGTATGCCGGAGGTTGCCTGCAGGCCGTTCGTAATGATCGAGTACACAATCCAGACACCCACGCCGACGGCGACCGTAGGCTGAATACGCGCCGTCCCACTTGATGCGGCTTTCTGCGTCATGGTCCTCCTCCTTGGTCGGGGGCAATCGCCG
>JAAXWY010000074.1 GCA_013334745.1 Coriobacteriia bacterium | reverse complement strand
TTCTGCATCGCGTAGAGGTTCTCGGGGTCGATGCCTATCCCGACGACGCGCACGGTTATGCGCTGCCCGCCGATCAGCAGCGTCACCCGATCGCCGGGCCGAGTCTTGGTGTCCGAGGCGAACTGTGTGCTGAGCGCGACCTCGTCGCGCGCGCCGGGCGCGGGGTAGCGCCCTTGTTCGATGTGCACCGCATTGACCTTGGCGGACTGCCCCGCCGAGCCGATCACGCGCGCCGTCGCCTGCTCCCCGTCCTCTAGCTCCAGTCCGATGTCGGCGACGGAACGCACGAGCGCTGCCGAGACGCCGGGTATCCGCTCAACCGCACGGGCAGCCGTGTCCGGGATACGATCGGCCGAGACGGTGAGATCGGCGAAGCGCAGCGTGCTGTAAGCGTAGTCGAGAGAAGCACGCAGGTTGTAGTAGCCGTTCTGGAACGTGACGTAGCTCGTGATGCCCAGAGCGATGAGCACTACGAGCGCGATGAACTGCCCTTTGCGCGCGAGCATGTCGCGCCAGGCCTTGAGCGTCAGCATGCTGACCGCTCGTCGGCGGCTCACCAGGTCACGTCCTCCGGGTCGAGCGGATGCTCGTTGACCTCCTGCGACACGATGTGGCCGTCACGCAGGTGAAGTACGCGGTCGGCGATCGCCGCAAGCGGCATGTTGTGGGTCACGAGAACGACTGCGGCGCCCTCTTCGCGGTTGACCTCGCGCAGCACCTTCAGCACGAGCTTGCCGGTGCGAAAGTCGAGGTTACCGGTGGGCTCATCACCCAGAATCAGCTCAGGCGCCTTGGCGAGCGCGCGTGCCACCGCGACGCGCTGCTGCTCCCCGCCCGACAGCTGCGCCGGGAAGTGCTTCGTGCGCTCGGCCAGGCCGACCTTGGCAAGCAACTCAACGGGATCGAGGTCGGGCCCGTTGCCGTCGCGCGAGGCGAGCTCGAGTGCGAAGCGCACGTTCTCCTCGGCGGTAAGGGTTGGAATCAGGTTGAAGAACTGAAAGACGAAGCCGATATGCTCGCGTCGAAAGAGCGTCAGCTCGCTTCTGCTGAGGTGTGAGATGTCGTGCTCGCCAAATGTGATGGTGCCACTGGTGGGCGCATCGATGCCGCCCAACAG
Source organism: Coriobacteriia bacterium (assembly GCA_013334745.1). Lineage (NCBI taxonomy): Bacteria > Bacillati > Actinomycetota > Coriobacteriia > Coriobacteriia bacterium. The sequence continues at coordinate 5,003 of JAAXWY010000074.1, read as the reverse complement.
GTTGAGCAGCGTGGTCTTACCGGAGCCCGATGGGCCCAGGACGGCGACGAACTCGCCGCGCCTGATCGTGAGTTCGTCGACGTGCAGCGCCTCGACCTCGACCTCGCCCATGGTGTAGGTGCGGCGAACGTCGCGCAGGACGATGAGCGGCTCGGCGACGGGGCTGTCGCCGGCGACGGCCGAATCCAGGTCGACGCTCGGCATACCGCGCACTCCCTCCAGGGCAGCGTGTGTTCAGACGCGTTGGTTGCCTGACGTGCCTAGAATGACCCGCACGCCCTCGGCTTTACAAGTGCGGCGCGGCGCCGAAGTGGGTTCGCGACAGGCGTACGCGCCCTGTCGTGTCCGGGGATGGCCTACTTCACGATCTTGCTGATCGGGATCTCGAGGATGTCCTCCGCCCCGGCGGCCTTGAGCTGCGGGATGAGGATGTTGACCGTCGACTTGTCGGCGACCGTGGTCACCTCGAGATCGTCGGAGCCGTAGAGCTTGGCGACCGTGGGGTGCTTCATCGCCGGCAGGCATGCGATCACGGCATCGAGCTTGGATTCCGCGACGTTCATCGAGAGCAGCACACGCCCTCGGGCCTCGATCACGCCGAGAAGCAGCGTGCGGATCTCGTCGATCTCGCGACGCTTCTCGGGATCGGCCCACGCTTCCTTGCTCGCGAGCAGCCGCGTCGTCGACGTCAGCACGATGTCGATGATCTTCAGGCCGTTGCGACGAAGCGTGGAGCCGGTCTCGGTGAGGTCTACGAGGGCGTCCATCATGTCGGGCACCTTGGCCTCGGTCGCACCGTAGCTGAAGTGCACTTCGACCGGGATGCCGAGGTCGTCGAAGAACTTGCGCGTGACCTGCGGGAACTCGGTGGTGATGCGGCTGCCTGGCTTGATGTCGCGCGCGCTCGTCACCGGTGAGTCGTCCGGAACCGCGAGCACCATCTGCACCACGCCCGTGCCGGTCTTGGCGTACGGCAGCTCGGCGACCTCGACCACGTCGGCACCGGTCTCGGTCACCCAGTCGAATCCCGAGATACCAAGATCGAAGTAGCCGTTCTGTACGAAGATCGGAATCTCCTGCGGCCGCAGGATCTTGACCTTACCGATGCGCGGATCCGCGATGGTGGGGTTGTACTCACGGCTCGACTTCTTGACCTCGAGGTCGGCCTGCGAGAACAGCAGCAGCGTCTGCTCACCGAGGGAGCCTTTGGGAAGCGCAATCGTCAGCATGGTCGTCTCCAGTCGCGGGGTGGCGTGCGCCGGGAAGAGGCGTCTCGGCGACGCGAAGCACTACATCACTCTACTGAAGTGTAGCAGGCTCGAATGGAAAGCGCCTTCCGTCGCAGAACGGCTAACGACCGAGCGCGACCTCGGCGGCGAAGACCCAGAGCGCTCCGAATCCCCCTGCCAGATAGAGGATCGAAGGCACGAAGAGCAGCCCGATCCAGTAGCGGCGCGCGAACCATGCGAAGAGGGCGAAGATCAGGGCGTCCCCAATGGTGAACAGAAGGAACAGGCCAATCGGCCCGAAGTCGCTCGCAAGCCGGAGGCCCGTGGGCAGCGCGCCGCCCTGGGTGGCGGCCATCCGCAAGACAACCGGTGTGAAGCTGAGGATGAAGCCGACCTGTCCGGCCACAAGGAGCGTCGAGACGCCGAACGCGATCCAGAAGACGACGTCGAAACGCGTCGGTGTCGCCTTCGGCAATCCCCCGCGCGGTGCATCGGTCTGCTGACCTCGGTCCTCCACGCCATCCCCCTCTCCGCTGGTGCTCCTCACGATACTTGCTCGGTCGGCATGGTGAAAGCGCGAGGCTCGCGAGAAGGGAAGCGCCCCGCGACTTGGGGAGTCACGGAGCGCTGGGGGCCGGGAGGAGCCGCCGCCGGGGGATGCCGGCGACGGCACAAGGGGGCTAGATGAGGCGAAGGATGATGGCGATCGCCATGACCGCCGCAACCAACGCCAGCGTCCTGCCGTAGAACACGCTGCCTGCGCTGAAGTTGTCCTGCATGTTGAACGCCTCCTTCCACAGCGGCTTTCTGTGTGCCGCGTATCTTCTGTACCTATCTTCGGCCCACACACAGTAAAGAACCATTGTCGGCTTCTAACTATTCTCGTAAGATTTACTACACTATGTTGAACGTGAACCGGCTCAGGATGCTTCGCGAAGTCGCCGCCCGAGGAACCATCGCGGCGGCTGCCGAGGCGCTCTTCATGACTCCGTCGGCGATCTCGCAGCAGATGGCGGTGCTCGAGCGAGAGGCCGGTGCACAGCTGCTCGAGCGCAAGGGCCGCGGCGTCCAGCTCACCGACATCGGTGCCCGGCTCGTCGTCAACGCCGAGCGCATCCTCGCCGATATCGAACGCGCCGAAGCCGACATCGCCGCGGCATCGAGTGGCGTGGTGGGGCGCGTGCGAGTCTCTGCGTTCCCGACCGGCGCTCGCGCGCTGCTCGTACCCGCGCTCGCCGACCTGCAGCAGCGCCACCCCAACCTGCGCGTCTCGATGGTCGACCTCGAACCCGAGGAGTCGCTGCCGGCGCTCAAGAACCGCGACCTGGACGTCGTTGTGGCCTACGAGTGGGGTTTGCTCCCCCGCCTCGCGGATCGCGGCATCGAGCGCGAGCGGCTCTTCACCGAACCGGTGTACCTCGCGCTGCCCTCGGACCACCGACTCGCCACCGGCTCCCCCGTCGCGCTCGCGGACCTGCGCGACGAGGAGTGGATCGTGGGGCGCGACTCGACATCGATGCTCGACCTGGTCATCGCGGCTACGCGGCGGCAGGGCTACGAACCCAGAACCGACTTCCACTCCATGGACTTCCAGGTCATCCTCGCCGCGGTGGGTGCGGGTCTGGGAGTGGCGCTGGTCCCGCCGCTCGCGCTCATCGGCAGCTACCCCAATGTCACGGTAACGCGCGTGAGCGACCTGCAGATCGACCGCACGATTTGGGCGGCCATCCGCCGCGGCAGCAAGGGGCACCCCGGGATCGCCGCGGTGCTGGCATCGCTGCGCCGCGCCGCCGATGAGGTCGCCGATCGCATCCCCGCGCTCGCCGAGGAGCCTCCAGCCGAGCCGGTGGTGTAGCAGACGACCGCACGTGACCCGCTCACGGTGCTCCTATTGGGCGATGACGACCGAGCGGCGCAGGTACGTGTCGGTCTCGAGTGACTTGATGACGAGTCCCGCCACATCTTCACGGGAGATCCGGCTCGATCGGCTCAGCAGCGAGCCATCGAGCGAGACGCGATAGTCGCCGGTGGCCGGATCGTCGGTCAGGCCTACGGGCCTGATGATCGCCCAGTCGAGATCGGACGCCATGATCCGCTGCTCCATGCGCTCGAGGTCGTCGTAGGCTGAACGCAGCGCCGTTGCGACGAGCGCACGGTACGCGAGCGGGAGCGACTTGTCGTTGCGAGCGAAGGTGCCGGCCGCGCTCACAGCCGAGAGACGCCGCACGTCATGCTCGGCCATCGCGTGGATGACGTTCGCCATGGCGGGCTCGTGGTTGCCGGCCCCGGAGAGCGCGAAGGCCACCGCCGTGTGTCCTGCGACCGCGGCCGACACCGACTCGAAGTCGCGCGCATCGCCCGACACGGCCGAGAGGTTGGCGTGCGACACCGCAAGCGGCGTGCTGTGGGTGAACGCCGTCACCGCGTGACCGTGACCCAGCGCCTTCTCGACCACGTGGCGACCGGTCCTACCTGTCGCTCCGAACACGATCAGCTTCACGAGCTCCTCCTGCCGAGCAACGCGGCGGGCCGCCTTTGCAAGACGGCCCGCCAGCGTACGGGTTCATCGGATAGGTGCTACTTGACGCGCACCGTCACAGCGAGCTCCTTGCCGCCGATGAAGAACGGCTGGTCGATGCTGTGAATCGTGTCGTCCATGTCGAAGTTGAACAGGCCCGGGTCGCCGCGGTCGGCGTGCAGAGCGACGATGAGCGTCGGGGTGAGCGGAAGTGGGTCGAGCTTGACCACGGCATTCGTGGTCTCGCCTGACGCCACGTGCTTCAGGCCCACGCGCTGGCCGGGCTTGCCGTCGTTGTCGAGATGGACCGCGATCCAGGAGTCCTCGGGTGCGGTGACGTGCCCGACCGTGATCGTGGCGGTCGCTTCAATCTGGTCGGAGGCGACGATCGATGCCCGCGATGCATCCGTCTTGATTCCGAACTCACGGACCGTCACCACTGCGGCAAGCTCCTTACCGCCCACGAAGAACGGTCGGTCGGCGCTCATCTCCTTGTTCATCATGTCGAAGTCGAACTCGCCAGGGGTTCCCTTGTCGGCGTGGATCGCGACGATGACCTTGGGAGTCGTGAGATTCTCGAGCGGCACCTTCACGTCGAGGCTTTCGCCCCGCTTGATCGGTGCGAGTCCCACACGCACACCGGGTGCGCCATCCATGTCGGCGTGCACGACGATCCACGCATCGGTGGGTGCGAGCACGCGCTTGACGGTGATGTCGTTGACGCCGTTCTGGTTCTCGGCGACTTCGAGCTGCGCCTTGTCGGCGGAGGCGACGTAGCCCCACACCTCCATCGTCTCGGCTTTGGGCGCGGTGGTCGACTGGCAGCCGACCAGCGACAGCGCGCCGGCTGCGAGGGCCACCACCGCGAGTGCGGCGAGGAGTCGTGTCTTCATCGGGGATCCTTTCATTCTGCGACCTCAGTCACAGCGGGGGTGATGGCGGGAGTGACGACGCGCTTGCGCGGCTTGAAGCGGCGCAACAGCAGCGAGTTGGTCACGACCGATACCGAGGAAAACGCCATGGCGGCGCCGGCAATCCACGGGAACGGCGAGAGAAGGCCGACGGCTGCGACGGGGATGAGCACCGTGTTGTAGCCAAGGGCCCACACGAAGTTCTGACGAATCTTACGCATGGTGGCTCGGGAGAGGTCGATCGCGGTCACGGCGTCGCGCAGGTCGTTCTTGATGAGCACGATGACGCCGGTCTCCATGGCCACGTCGGTACCCGCACCCATGGCGATTCCCACGTCGGCCTGA
>JAAXWY010000073.1 GCA_013334745.1 Coriobacteriia bacterium | reverse complement strand
CGATGAGTTCCGCATCGCCGCCGGCGAGCGGCTGGTGGTCTTGGGCCCCAACGGCGCGGGCAAGTCGACGCTCATCAAGCTGCTGACCAAAGAGGTGCTGCCGCTGTGGGCCGACCCGCCGCCGGTGCGCTTCCTCGGCGAGCCGCGTTACGAGCTGCGCGAGGCCAGGCGGCTCCTAGGTGTGGTGTCCGCGAGCGCTCAGGACGAGGCAGACGTGATGCTGCCGGCTATCGAGGTGGTTCTCGGCGGGTTCTTCGGCGCGCTCGGGGTGCCGCCCCGCACGTGCGTGACCGACGAGCAGCGAGCCGCAGCGCAGGCCGCTCTCGCCGAACTCGAGGTCGCGCACCTTGCCGAGCGCACGATGACGACGCTTTCGACCGGAGAGGCCAGGCGCGTGCTGTTCGCGCGGGCGCTGGTGCACGACCCCGCGGTGCTCGTGCTCGATGAGCCGTGCGCCGGACTCGACCCGCACGCGGCTTACCACGTACGGCGTGCGCTGCGCACGCTGGCGGCGGGCGGGCGATCGCTGGTGCTCGTGACGCACCACGTCGAAGACATCGTCCCCGAGATCGACCGCGCGGTGCTGCTGCGTGACGGACGCATCGTCGCGGACGGACCGAAAGCCGAACTCATGACGGCTGAGTCGCTCGGCGCGCTGTTCGACATCCCGCTCGAGGTCGAAGAGCGGGACGGCGAGTACCGAATCTGGTGACCGTTGGCGAGCCTGCGCTCGAAAATGTCACTAGGTGGGTATAGTCTCTAGACATCTTCAGGGGAGGATGCCTCGGGGGGAACGGGCCTAAATGGGTCCGCCGAGGAGGCCAGAGAAGGGAAGCCGTGATGAGCTCTCGTATTCGCGCGCTGTTACTAGCCATGCTTGCAGTAGTGATCGTGCTTGCAGGCGCTCAGGCTGCATTCGCAGCGACAATCGCGGTGCCGGCGGACTACGGCACCATCCAAGCCGCCATAGCAGCGGCTTCGGCCGGCGATACAATCCAGGTCGCGTCCGGCAGTTATGTCGAGACAGGCCAGATCGTCGTCGACAAGAATCTGGCAATCGTCGGTGCGGGTAAGTCCGCAACGGTGATCAAGGCCGGTGCCGACACAGGCGCGAGCGGAGATGCCCGCGGCTGGTGGTTCGTGCAGCAGGGGGTCGCATTCGACCTGAGCGGCGCGACTCTCGACGGCAACGGTTACATGATCAGCCAGGGCATACGGCACCTTGGTACGGGAACCATCGATGACGCGCGATTCACCGCGATGACCTATGGCCCCGCATCCTCATATGCCGGCGCAGCCGTCGTCGCATCCGGCGGCGTCGGAGCGGTTGATGTCTCCGACTCCACCTTCGACAACATCGGTCGCATCGGCGTCGTCTACTACGGCGCGGGCACCACCGGCACGTATACGCGCAACACCTACACCGGCAAGGGTGTCGGCGACTGGCTCGACTATGCAGTCGAGGTCGGCGCCGGTGGCGTGGCCACCGTTTCGGACTCAACGATCACAAATTGCGGGGGAACTGCCGAGGTAGACCTCTCTCCCTCGGCGGCGATCTTCGCTTCCACCTACAGGGGCGCCGGCACTCAGGCGACCGTGACCGGGTGCACGATCACCGACAACAACGTCGGAATCACGATCGGTATCCTTGAGAACGATACGACGGTACTTCACGCCCATGGCAACACCATCGCGAACAACGCATGGGGTGCCGACAACTGGGGCAGCGGCGTCTTTGACGGCACAGGCAACTGGTGGGGCGACGCGAGTGGCCCGCACAACGACACCACGAACCCGTATGGTGCGGGTAATGACGCGTGGGACACGGTCATCTTCAATCCGTGGAGCAACACCAGCGCGAACACCTCGAAGACGTACTTCGTCGGTACCGCGCAGCTGTACACCACCATCGCAGCGGCAATGACCGCAGCGGCAGATGGCGACACCGTCTGCATCGATGGTAACTTCAGGGAGCCTGCGGCGCAGGTCGCTTTCCCGTCGGCGAAGTCGCTGACGCTTACGGCTATCACATCGACGTCAACGCTGACCGGTACGGGTAACACCGCCGCGTACAGCGGGCCGCCGACCTCGAACCCGCTGCAGGCGTTCGTCCTCACGAACCCCGCAAGCGGAAAGACCCACACCGTCACCGGTATCACGGTTGACGGCGAGAGCGGATCTGGCCGTCTGGTAGCTGCGGGAATAATGTCCTCGAAGCTTGCGTCGGGCACGACTGAAGTGGCCGATGTGACGCTCAAGAACATCAAGTCCGCCGCCAACCGCGGCTACGCCGTCATGGCGGTAGGCGGCACCAACAACATCTCAGGCTGCGCTGTCACCAACACCGAGCGTGTTGGATACGAACTGCGCGGTGGCACGGGTGCCGTCACCAACAGCTCGTACGTGGGGGCTGGTCTCGGTACGAAGCTTGACTACGGCATCATGAGTAACTTCGGTGCTGGCGATTACACGCTGACCGGTAATGCGATCAGCCAGTGCGGCCAGTCTGGCGAGCTCGACTGGTCGTCGGCGTGTATCGGCGTCTGGGACCAGACCGCCGGAACCACGACGAGCATCAGCGGCAACAACCTGTCCGACTCCCAGCTGGGAATCGGTGGCCAGGGCTTTGCTGGTAACGTGAACACGATCGAAATCGGTGAGAACACCATTAGTGATTGCGTCACCGGTTTCCAAGTTGTCGGCTACGACGGCTACCCCACCAACAAGCAGAACATCACGCTCAACGGTGTGCACTTCCTACGCATCGGCGACAAAGCGGTCTTTGTTGATGGCGACACGTGGCTCGCCGATGCATCGAAGATCGTCGTGACCAACTGCGACTTCACAGACTGCCTCTACTCCATCTGGAATGACCACTCCATCGCTGTACCGGCGACGAACAACTGGTGGAACGCAGCAAGTGGTCCGCTGCACACCGTGACCAACCCGGCTGGCGCAGGCGAAGAGGCCTCGGGTGCTGTGACCTTCAACCCGTGGTTCAACACCGCCGGGATGACGGCCAAGTCCTATGGTGTTGGGGCCGGCAAGACCTTCACGACCATCCAGTCCGCGATCGACGCAGCCGCGGCTGGCGACACGATTCTCGTGGACGCCGGCACCTATGCGGAGGACGTCGACGTCACCAAGGCCTTGACCATCACAGGGTCGAGCGCAATTGTCGACGGTGCATTCAAGTTCTCGGGCAAGCCGGTCACGGTGACCGGAGTGACGCTCGCGAGCGGGCACACTTGGGATGTCGCAACGACGGGCGCGATCTCGGACGCGATCGCTGCCTCGACGGCGGGCGACACGGTTCGTCTGCTCAATGGTGTCCACATCGCCTCCAACACCAACATCAACAAGGCAATCACCGTCCAGGGGCAGTCGCGTGCGGGTGCCATCCTGGCTCCGGCTGCCAATGACGGTCAGGCGAACCTGACCTATGGCACGGACTCCCAGCAAGGTCTCATCGCATCGGCCAGCGGTGTGACCGTCAAAGACATGACCATCGATGGTGATGCCAATAACATCGCCAACGGCGGAACGCTTCTCAACCAGCATAACTTCCGTGTCGGTGTGCAGAACACACCGGATGGCGTGACCGGGTCGAACAACCTCACGGTGGACAACGTGACCATCCGCAACATCGTTCGTCGCGGCGTCAACCTGTTCCCCGCGTCCTCGACCGGCCATGTGATCTCGAACAACACTGTCGAGTATGTGACCTACATGCAGGGCATCTTCTCCGGTGCCAACTCAGTCACCGTCAGCGGCAACACGGTGCGCTATGTCGGCATGGGCATCTCGGTCCAGCCGACGCTACCCAACGGATCACCGCTGGTGCTGAACGTCACCAACAACACGCTGACCAACATCAGTGGTGACTACAGCCTGTACTACGGTCACGATTGGCCGTCTGCCGGCATCTACTTCCGTAACCCCAACTACGACGCGACCATCAACGTCACGGGCAACAGCCTGACGCTTGGCCACGGCATCGAGGCATCTGGCATGCCTGGGGTCCTCGGCATGTACATGTACAACGCCAACGGCAGCAGCTCGATCAGCAACAACACCATCAACACGGTGGCCGGCACCAACAACTGGGGCATCTACCTGGGCGGTTGCGCGGGAACGACCGTTGATGGCAACACGTTCACGATGAACGACACGGACTCCGGCATCTACCTTGGTCGCGGATCAAGCACCACCGGCACTGCCGCAGTTCCGAACATCATCAGCAACAACACCTTCACCTCCACTGCTCGCTCATCGAGCAACATCTCAGAGAGCACCGCGCTGCTTCAGAGCACTGACGGCGGCGTGTTCTGGATGACTGAGATTCCCTTCAACACCAACAACACGATCACCAACAACAGCATCACGGGCTTCGTCCGCGGTGCAACGTTCCATCGGGCCGCGACGGGCACTTATGTGGCCGCCGGCTCGTCTGTCAATGCGACCATGCGGCTGAACAGCATCCGCGGGAACACGCTGTACGGCGTTGACGCCTCGACGCTCACCGGCGACATCGACGCCGTGAGCAACTACTGGGGCACTGTTTCAGGTCCCTACAACGCGACGACCAATCCTTCAGGTACCGGCAACGCGGTCTCCGACCACGTGCTCTATAACCCGTTCCTGCTGGGCATCGGACCGTGCAACGTCGCCGGTGTCATCACGGACTACTATGGCGATCCGCTCTACCACATGGTCGCCTCGGTCTATGACGCAACGACTCACGCGCATGTCCGCTCGGTCTTCACCGATGCTGGCGGCAACTACGTCATCGCAGGGCTTCAGCCCGGCAGCTATCACGTCCGTTTCGTTCAGGAGGGCGGAGCGACGTACGGTCGTTACGCGTACTACCTCGACGCCGAGAAGATCGGCGACGCAGCAGTAGTCACGGTTGAGTCCGGTCAGGTCTACACCGCAAGCATGCAGATGACGCCGCTCCCGATGGAGTACGGCATCAATGGCGTCCTGCGCGACTCCGCGCATGAGCCGATGGCTGGCGCCACGGTGTCCGTCTTTGACGCGATCACGCACGCGCACGTCAGGGGCGTCTTCACCAACGGCGGTGGCTACTTCGAGTTCAAGAACCTCCCAGTCGGCACGTATCACGTGCGCTTCACTGGCACGACGCCGGCCAACCTCACGCAGTACTACAACGCGGCAGCCACGATCAGCGCCGCGGCTGAGGTCACCGTATATGACAGCGGCTACACCGAGGTCTCGAGTGACCTTTCGCAGGTCTTCCCCGCACCGATCATCACAGGCCTCACGCCAGCCTCGGGCGGCGTCGGCTCGGTCGTGACCATCAGCGGCCAGAACTTCACGAACGCCACCGACGTCCTCTTCAACGGCACGCCCGCGGCATTCAGTGTGGTCAACTCGACGAAGATCACGGCAACCGTACCAGTCGGAGCAACGACCGGTGCTATCACGGTGACGACCAATGGCGGCACAGCGACAAGTGCCTCGAACTACACCGTGGTCGCCGTTCAGACGATCACGGGCACGATCACCAACGGTGCCTCGCCGCTTGCCGGCATGGTGGTCTCGGCGTTTGACGCGACCACCCACACCTACGTCAAGGGCGTGTTCACCAACCTGGGTGGCGTGTACACGATGACTGGCATCCCCGCAGGTACGTATCACCTGCGCTTCAGCGGGATGACCCCGTCGTCTCTCACGCAGTACTACGATCACTCGTCGACCATCACTGGCGCAGCCGAGGTCGTTGTCGGTGCCGGCGGAACCACCGAGGTTTCGTCCAACCTGGCGCCGCTGTACACGGGTAACGGGACCATCTCGGGCACCATCTCGAGCAACGACGGCCCCATGAACCGTTGTGTGGTCACCGCGTTCAATGCGACCACACACTCGTATGTGAAGGCGACCTTCACCAACGCGAGCGGAGATTACTCGCTGTCGCTTCCCGCCGGTGAGTACCATCTGCGCTTCACCGGTACCACTCCGTCGAATCTGACTCAGTACTACAACCACAGTGGCACGGTTGCTGGTGCCCAGGTCATATCGGTACTCGGCGACGAAGTCGCCACGATCTCGAGCAACCTCTCACCGCTGTAGCGGAGAGGGTTCGCGACAGGCACTGAGTGCGCAGCGCACCCGCCGTCGGCACAAGCCGGCGGCGGGTGCTTGCGTACGAGCATGCGGCGTATACTCGGAACAGGGGCCGCCCGCGGATTCATG
>JAAXWY010000072.1 GCA_013334745.1 Coriobacteriia bacterium | reverse complement strand
CAGGACCGCAACGGTCAGATAATCAAGAACGAGCAGTTGGGCGCGCAGCTCTCCATCGCGACCGGTCTGTATTCGACGCTCGCCGAGAAGCTCGAGGCTCTGCGCATCCAAGAGCAGCTCGAGCAGGGCTCCGGTCGCGTGGTCTCGACCGCCGTTGTGGAGCCCGACAAGGTCGCGCCCAGCCCCCGCCGCGATGCACTGCTCGGCGCGCTGGTCGGCTTGCTGCTGGGCCTTGGCCTGGCGTTCCTTCTCGACTACCTGGACAACACGATCAAGTCGATCGATCAGCTCGAAGGGCTGTTCGGCGCTCCGGTCCTGGGTCAGATCCCGTCGAGCTCGGTCAAGAAGGGCGCATCCTCACCCTTGGGCCTGCTCGCGGCTCCCGGCGGCGCAGAGGCTGAGTCATATCGCGCGCTGCGTAACTCCATCGACTTCATGAACTTCGAGCACAACACCAAGACGGTCCTCGTCACGTCGGCCGCGCCGTCCGAGGGCAAGTCGACGGTGGCGGCGAACCTCTCCGTGGCCCTGGCCCAGACAGGCAAGCGTGTCGCGCTCGTCTGTTGCGACTTCCGCCGTCCGACCACCGATGTCTTGCTGGGTGTCTCCAACACGGTGGGCATCTCGGATGTGTTGACCGGTCGCTCGGCGCTCAAGGATGCCCTGCAGCAGACCGAGACGAAGGGGCTCCTGGTGCTTACGAGCGGCAAGATGCCGCCGAATCCGTCCGAGCTGCTGGGCTCCAAGCGTATGGGTCAGCTCATCGAGTCGCTCGAGGGCATCGTCGACTGGGTCATCTTGGATACGCCGCCGCTTCTGGCGGTCGCCGACGCGGCATCGCTCGTGCGGTGGACCGATGGCGCCGTTGTCGTGTCCCGCGTGGGTGCCTCGACGCGGGAAGCCGCGGTCAGGTCGCATGAGATTCTGTCCAAGGTCGGCGCTCGTGTGATGGGCGTTGTGGTCGTGAACGCTGACGCCGCAGGCGGCGGACGCGGCTATGGCTACGGCGGGTACATGAGTGGCTACTACTACCACGGCAAGGGGACGCAGGTCTCATCGACGACGGACGGGCTCAAGGAGCCGATTCCGGGCGGCAGGTCTCGGATAGCGGCCACAGTGGGCAAGGTGCTCGTCGGCTTGCTGGTGTTCGTCATCGTGCTGGTGGTCGCCGCGATCATCGTCACCGTATTGGACGGGTTCTTGGGATGGGGCCTGATCGACTCGCTCAAACTGTTCGGCGGCGCCTAGGCCTTACGCCTCGTGCTGCACGGTTGATCCTACGATCGGAGGGTGCATGTCTGACCGCTATCTCGTGACGGGTGGAGCCGGGTTCATCGGCTCGTCCATCGCACGCCGGCTGTTGTCCGAGGGCCACGAGGTCGTCGTTCTCGACAACTTCTCGACCGGCCGCCGCTCCAACCTGTACGGAATAGAGTCCGACATCACCTTGTTCGAGGGTGATCTTCGCAGCTACGAGCGCGTGCACAACGCCGTCCGCGGCTGCGACTACGTGCTCCATCTGGGCGCGCTTCCCAGCGTGCCTCGATCGGTCCAAGACCCGCTCACGTCCAACGACGTCAACGTGAACGGCACGCTCAATGTGGTGCTGGCCGCCCGCGATAACGGAGTGCGCCGCGTCGTGGTCGCATCGTCGTCGTCGGTCTACGGCGCCAACCCGGCGATGCCCAAGACCGAGGATCTGCAGCTGCTCCCCATCTCGCCGTACGCGGTCTCGAAGCTCGCCACCGAGCGCTACTGCCTAGCGGCTCAGTCGGTCTACGGCCTCGAAGCGGTCGCGGTGCGCTACTTCAACGTCTTCGGGCCTCGACAGGACCCGGCATCTCAGTACAGCGCTGTCATCCCGAAGTTCATCCGTCTGGCGCTCGCAGGCAAGACGCCGGTGATCTTTGGTGACGGCGGCCAGATCCGCGACTTCACCTACATCGACAACGTCGTGGATGCCACGACGAAGGCCGCTGTGGTCCCTGGCGCCGCGGGCCACGCCATGAACATCGCGTGTGGACACGCGGTGACTCTGCTCGACGTAGTCTCAGCCATCTCCGGCGCCCTTGGGCGCGAGATCGTACCTGAGTTCCAGGAGCCGCGCGTGGGTGACGTCCGCGAGTCGGTGGCGTGCATCGACTTGGCGCGTGAGGTTCTCGGCTACGAGCCGTCGGTGGAGTTCGCCGAGGGCGTCAAGAGGACGGCCGACTACATCCGCGAGTCCGAGACCACGGCGTAGTGACGCGCGAGCCAGCCGAAGGCACGGATGCGGCGGGTGTGGAGCCCGAGTCGGGGTTCAACACGCGCAAGGGCATGGCCAATGCCAGCTGGCTGCTCGCGGGCAACCGGCTGTCTTATGCGCTGTCGGCGATTACTGTCGTCGTCGTGGCGAGACCCTTGGGGCCGGCCGGTTACGGTGTCGTGAGCTCAGCTCTGGCGTTCGTCGGCGTGTTCGGGTGGATGGCGCTCAGCGGATTCGACCGCGTCATCGTGCGTGAGTCGGTCCGTGAAGGAGAGAGCCTCGAAGGGCTCATCAACGCGACCGCTGGTCTCAAGCTGACGCTTGGGGCGGTCGCGCTCGTAGCGTGCTGGATCGGCGCGTGGGCCTTTCCTGGGCTGACCATGCCCGAGCGCGTCGGAATCACGATCGCGTCAGCGATCGTTCTGATCACGCCGATGAACGGGACGCTGTCGACGGCGTGTCAGGTGCACGAGGAGATGCGCTGGATGGCGCAGATCGGCATCGTGCGGCAGGCACTCTACATCGCGCTCGCCGGGGCTCTCATGTTGATCGTGGGCACGGACCCGGTCGTCGTGATCATCGCGTTCGTCTCGGCCTACGCGGTGGCGCTGGCGTTGATGGCGCGCGTGGCGATGAAGTGGATACGGCTTCGCCCCACGTTCAGGTTCGCCTCGATCGATCGCGTGTTCTTCAAGGCGGGCGTGATATTCACGCTCATCGGGTTCTTCAGCTACCTCTACACGAAGATCGACGTACTCATGATCAGAGCCTGGGGCGACACGGCCCAGGTGGGCCTGTACGCAGCGGCACTCACGCTCTACATGCGGCTGATGTCAACGACTGAGGCCTTCTCGGTGGCGTTCTTCCCACAGATCGTGCGTCAGGCCAAGCAGGGCACGCTGGTGCTCATGGACATGCGCAAGGGCGTCGTCGCGTTGCTGGGCGTCGGGGTCGCGGTGACCGTGGCGGGATGGATCGCCGCGCCGTTCCTGATCCCTCTCGTGCTGGGCAAGGACTTCGTCGGCACCGTGCTGCCGTTTCGCATCCTGCTCGTCGCGCTGGCCGTTGGGGTGCCGTGTTACCCGCTTCAGTTGCTGTTCCAGGCGCGGGGAATGGAGCTCACTCTCGTGAAACTCATCCCGCTTCGTGCCGCGCTCAACATCGTGCTGAACGTCGTGGCGCTTGCGGCCGGGTTGGGGATCGCCGGAATCGCTCTCAGCACGCTCGTCACGGCGGTCATCTACTACACCGCTCTAGCGATCGTGGGCGACCGGATGGGACTCATCAGGCGCACGGTCGGGGAGGGCTGAGACGTGCTCAGGGGGCTTGTGCTGAGACTGTCGTCGCGAGCTCGAGAGAAGCGCGCCCGGGTGTTTCGCGAGCACTTCGCCTTGAGTGCCGAGACGACCGTGCTCGATGTGGGTTCTGAGGCCGGACACAACATCCATGCGGTGCTCGCTGACACGCCTGTGCGTCCCGAGAACGTCTCGATTGCCGACATCGGTGCGGACGCGGTCGAGCAAGGGGCTGCGCTCTACGGTTTCACGCCGGTGGTGCTCGACGAGTCGGGACGGTTGCCGTTCGACGATGGGTCGTTCGACATCGTCTACTGCTCCTCGGTCATCGAGCACGTCACGGTACCCAAGAGCGTCGTGTGGTCCATGCGCTCCGGCGATGAGTTCAAGCGTGCCGCACTGGAACGGCAGGCGCAGTTCGCCTCGGAGCTCACGCGCGTAGGCCGCTCGTACTATCTGCAGACGCCGTATCGGCACTTCCCGGTGGAGAGCCACTCGTGGCTGCCCTTCGTCGCGTGGCTGCCGCGCCCGGCGCTGCTTGCGGTGCTGCGCTTCACCAACCGGTTCTGGGTCAAACGTACCGATCCGGATTGGTACCTACTCGACCGACGTCAGCTTGAGAGCTTGTTTCCGGGTAGCGAAATCATCGCGGAGCGCTCCTTGGGGCTGACGAAGTCGCTCATGGTGATGGGGACGCGCGACCGATAGCCTCAGGTGAAGATGCCCTCGGCGTCCTCGCGCTCGAGCAGCTGGATCGGAGATTCGTACTCGAGGTCGTCCTGCTCCGCGTAGGACGCGTGGCGCGCGGCCACGATGCCGCACGTGCACCACAAGGTGCACGCGATCGCATCCGCGAGCAGCGTAGAGTTGTAGAGGCTCATCACGGTGTAGGTGACTATCATCGCCTGTGCGCCCAGCGCAGCTGCCTTCCAGAATCCATCCTCGTCCGTCTTCTCGACGCGACGCGCCGTCGTGAACAGCGCCACGAGCATGCCGCCGAACGCGATCATGCCCAACAGCCCCATCTCGAGCATGGATCGCACGAGGAAGCTGACGTTTCGCACCAGCGTGCCGAAACGCGCGACCAACTCGCCCACGACGCCCACCTGCTCGTTACGAGTGACGGATCCGATCCCGTAGCCGAACAGCGCGTTCGTCGGGGAGTCCGTGTTCTGCTCGTACGCGAACGCGATCGACGGGATGCGGCCGAGCACGCCCTTGTCGGACTGCTGCTGGCTCTCGATCAGCCACTCCACGGTGTTCGAGCGCTCGATCTTGTTCCCGTAGGCAAGCGAGTACGCCTGCAGCACAAGGGCAACGCCCGCGGCCAATGCGACGACGGCCAAGAGTGCGGCTCCGAAGTTGCGTCGGGTGCGCGGCAGGATGAAGCCGGCCCAGATGAGGGGCGCGACGACGAAGAAGATCTTCGTCTCGTTGAGCGCTGGCGGGACACACAGCGCCGCGACTCCGATGAGCACCAGACGGGCCGGAACCACTCGGTAGATCATCAGGCCCACGAGCCAGACGGTCATCGCCACGACGAGAACGGTCAGAAGGCCGGACGAAAAGGTGCCGATCGTCCCGCCGACGGTGTCGCCGGATTGTTCGGAGCGCAACAGGAACTGGAACAGGGCGACCGGTGCCTGCAGGAGGGTCAGCACGATCATCGTGACAGCGAGGCGACGGTTCTCGGGCTCACTCCACCCGAGTACCGCCGGCGCGAACAGCAACGGCATGAAGCGCAGGAGTGCCCGTAGTCCGAGCACGGCAGGTACGAGTGGCGCTGTGTTGGCCATGGCGCCCAAGGCGAGTATGAAGACCCACGCAAGGAACCAAGTCCCGCCGGCCAGGCTCACCGTGCGCCTGCCCGAGATGAGACGAAGGCCGATGGCGAGTGCGAGCACGAGCGCCAGCATGTCTTGCACAAGCGAGGTCGTGCCGGGAAGTAGGCCCAACGATGTCGCGTACTGCAGGCTGAATGCGCTCACCACGAGCAACATCGCCGACCAGTACGGCTTGACCATCAGAAGCGGCAGCAGTACCGCGGCGAGAAGCAATAGGCTCAGGGAGCGCGCCTCCACGAGCGAATAGCCCATGATCACCGAGACGATCGCGACGCCGGTGACCACCAAGATCTGAGTGAGCACCGAGCGCGTGCGCGGAGAGAGGCGTGCGAACACGTTACGCATCTTCCGCGCTCCTCTCGCTCAGGACTCCGGTTGCTTGCAGCCGTTCCGCAAGCACGTCACCGAAGGTCGGCTGGCCGGCCGGGGCTTCTCGTAAGGCGGCGGCGCCGGTGGCCAGAGCCGTCCACGCCTCATCGTCGCTCATGAGGTCAGCGACCGTCTGCGCGAGTGTATCGCGTGCACCTGCGGGTACCAGTAACCCGTCGCGACCGTGCGTGACCGTGTCAGCGAGCCCTCCGACGTCGAACGCGACGACCGGTGTTCCTGAGAGCAGCGCCTCGGCTGCGACCTTCGCGACCCCTTCGGCACGTGAGGGTATCACCACGACTCGAGCGTGCGCCATGCGGGCGAGCACCTCGGAGTGTTCGAGCGATCCGAGAAGATCCACGGATTCCAGGGCTTCCTCTCGTTCGAGCGAGGAGACGAGTTCATCGCGGAGAGGCCCATCGCCGACGATGGCAAGCCGACCCACACCGCCTCGTGCGAGTGCAGCGGCGATCGCTGGGAGCATATCGACGCCCTTGACCGGCGTGAGCCTCCCTACGAACAGCGCCTCGGCGCGACGGCGTTCGAGCGGCTCGACCGCCGACAGCTCCGCTCGCAAGGCGGATGTATCGGGCGAGTAGGTGTGCACCGTGACGCGCGGACTCCACTGCGTGGTGAGGTGATCGGCCACCGCGGGCGTGCACGCGAGCACGGCGATCGTGCGTCGCGAACGGACCGCCGCGCGTCCGCCGACGCGCCCGATGCCAATGCCGGCCTCAGGGTCGCTCGTGGCGCCGATCACGAGTCGTGCGTTGCACGCGATAGCCGCAAGCCAGCATGCGGCCGCAAGAGGTCCGGTCTGCATGCACACGATCACGTCAGGTCGTTCTCGGACCAGCGTGCGGTAGGCACGGTACAGGGCCGACATCGTGCCGACCCGGCCCTGGCCGAGGCCCACAGTGCGCGCGCTGATGCCGGGGTG
>JAAXWY010000071.1 GCA_013334745.1 Coriobacteriia bacterium | reverse complement strand
CTACAGTGACGCCCTTCTCACGGCAGCGCGCGAGGGTGGCGGCGGCGAGCGTCTCGCCTGTTGTGGTGTAGCACGGGTCCCCGAGTTCAGCCGCGACAGCGCGGCCCGCCTCAACCAGCGCACTCCCACCTGCCCCGTCGTCGATGAGCAGCACGCGTACATCGCCCGGCTTGGCCAGCACCGTCAGGGTGATGCCCTCGAAGCCGCTCAGTGCCCTCTGTGCCGCATGCTGAACGTCGGACTCTGAAACGCCGGTGACACCGAGGTCGACCGGTCGTTGTCCGGCAGGGGCGATGTCGGCGAGAGCGAGTTCGAGCATCGGGCGCATCTCGGATGGTGGACCAGGGAGCAGCACCAGAGACCCAGCGGGTGTGGCGACGATCTGACCCGGTGCCGTCCCAGTCGTCTCGGGCAGCACTTGTGCGCCCTGAAGAACGAGCGCTTGTGTCAGAACCGCATCTCGCGCGGCCGGATCCGTGTGGCGCGCTTGAACGTCTCTCAGGCGCGCAAGTATCGCGGTATCGGCGAGCAGCGGGAGCCGCAAGGCCTTTGCTGCGGCTTCACGGGTGATGTCGTCGTGCGTGGGGCCGAGACCACCGGTGGTGATGACGATGGGGTGCTCGGACACGAGGCGGACGAGCGAGGCGGCGAGGGAATCGGGGTCGTCGCTTACGCTGAGCGCCTCGGCGACAATGAAGCCGCGTTGCGAGAGCGCGCGCGCGATCTCTGCGGTGTTGGTGTCGACACGAAGGCCCTCGGTGAGTTCCGAACCAACCGTCACGATCGCCGCAGTTCCTCGTACGGTCATCTGCGCACCTACGCCGTCGTGTCTTCGTCGGCGTCCGCCTCGGACTCCGCAGCCGCAGCGGCGATGGACGACGCTCCAGTCCACGGACCGATAAGCACCTCACGGGCGTGGATGAAGTAGTCGACCATCGAGACGATGGTCATGATGACCGCCGCACCCATGACCGACCATGCGACGATCTGCGTCCAGAACACCATCTGCGGACCGAGTGCGGCTATGACCGTGCTGTCCTTCACGATGAAGAGGATGATCGCGATGATCTGCAACACCGTCTTGAGTTTGCCGTACCACGATGCGGCGATGACTGCGCCCTCCGCCGAGGCGACCATGCGCAGCCCCGAGACGATGAACTCGCGCGAGATGATCACCAGTGCGATCCACGCCGGCAGCACCTGCATCTCAACGAACGCGAGCAGCGCAGCGGTGACCAGGAGCTTGTCGGCGAGCGGGTCGAGAAACTTGCCGAACGTGGTGACTTCGTTGCGTGAGCGTGCGAGGTAGCCATCAACGCCATCGGTCGCCGCGAGTACCCCGAAGACCGCCGCGGCGATCCAGGGGCGAAGGGCGTAGTAGAGCTCCGGTGCCTGGAACCAGCGCGGCCAGTCCGCGAGCAGTGCAACGAGAAAGACCGGGATCAGAACCATCCGTGTGATCGTGACGATGTTGGCGGGATTCATCGGAACCGGGCCACCGCGTCGTTCGTCGCTCACGAGATCACCTCGCCCTCAAGGTCGTAGCCAAGTGAGTCAACGATACACGCCGAGACGATCTGGCCGGGCTCGCCCTTGTCGAGAAGCACCAAGCCGTCGATTTCGGGCGCCTGACCACGCCAGCGGCCGACCACGACGCCGTCGTCCGGGTCGGTGCCCTCGACGAGGACCTCGACGGTCTCCCCCACCCGCATGCCCGCACGCTCGAAGCCGATCTCATCGGCAAGGTCACGGAGTCGCTGGGCACGGGCACGCCGTGTGCGAAGCGGAATCTGTGAAGGGAGCGCAGCGGCTTCGGTGCCGTCCTCTGGCGAGTACACGAACACGCCCGCGTAGTCGAAACGCGCTTCGGTCAGGAAGCGTTGCAGCTCACGGACGTCGGCGGTCGTCTCGCCGGGGAAGCCAGCTATCAAGGTGGTACGCAGCGCGACGTCAGGGAGCACCGCTCGGATGCGGGCGAGCATCCTAAGCAGGCTCGTGGCGTCGCCGCTGCGCCTCATCGCGCGCAGGACGGGCTTCGACGCGTGCTGCAGGGGGATGTCGAGGTAGCGGACCACATTGTCGTTCTCAGCGATGGCGGCGAGCAGGTCGTCACTGACGCCGTCGGGCTGCACGTACATCAGCCGAAGCCAGCGAACGCCTTGGACCGCAGCAACCGCGCGAACGACCGCGGCCAGTCCGCCCAAGTCGCCTGCGAGATCGTGGCCCCACGCGCTGATGTCCTGCCCGATGAGAACGATCTCGCTCGCACCGTGAGCCACGAGCGCCTTCGCCTCGGCGACGATGTCGGCAAGCGGGCGGCTGACGTACGGACCGCGTATCGATGGGATGGTGCAGTACGCGCATACGCGGTGGCAGCCGTCCGAGATCTGCAGGTAAGCCGAGGGCCCCGAATCGGTGCGACGCACGGCCTTCGGTGTAGTCGCACCTGCCGACACGCCGGTGAGTCGCTCGAGGACTGCAAGCAGCGCGCCCTCCTCGGAGACAGGAACGAACGCCGCGACCTCCGGCATCGAGTCGGAGAGCTCCTCGCCGTAGCGCGCCGGCATGCAGCCAGCCACGACCACGTGGCGCCCTGCTCGCTCGGGCAGCCAGTCGGCTGCGATGTCGAGCACCGTGGAGATCGACTCCTCGGTGGCTTCTCGGATGAACGAGCACGTGTTCACCACCACCACGTCAGCGTGGTCCGGCTCATCGACGAGACGGTACGCCGAGGCGAGCACGGACGCACGCATGCGGTCGGTGTCGACCTCGTTCTTGGGGCAGCCGAGCGTGATGAACGCAACGGCGGGGGCTTTTGACACGATGAGCCTTTCGGACCGCGGCTAGCGGTAGTTGGTGAACTGCAGCGGAATGCCGTAATCCTCAGCCTTGACGAAGGCGATTACGGCCTGAAGTTCGTCTCGAACGGACCCGGAGACACGCAGCTTGTCGCCCTCGATCTGCACCTTGACCTTGAACTTCTTCTCCTTGATGTCCTTGTTGATCTTGCGCGCGAGTTCGGCCTCGATGCCCATCACGAGCGTTCCCTTGATGCGCACGGTGCCGCCACTGGCCATCTCGGGCTTTGCCCACGCAACGGACTTCAGATCGATCTGGCGCCTGACGAGCTTGGTATTGAGCACGTCGATGACCTGGTTGCCGATGAAGTCGCTCGGCGCGTGCAAGGTGAAGGTCTTCTCGGCCTTACTGAACTCGATGGTCGCACCGGAGTCCTTGAGGTCGTATCGCTGGACGAGTTCCTTGAGGGTCTGCTGGAACGCGTTATCGACCTCTTGAAGGTCGACTTCCGAGACGATGTCGAAGCTGCTGTCCTTGGCCATGCGTGAACTCCCTGTTCTCTCCGTGGCCCTACGGGGCCGGATCCGCCGTGAGCGTCAGTGTCGGCGTGCCTCCACTGTTCGGGACATCTACCTTCTTGCCATCACGGTACACCGTCACCACTGACGGCTTGCCGATCTTGACCACTGCTTTGCTCGTGACCTCGAAGCTCTTGGTACGGCCGCTCGTCAGCGACCCGACGTACGCCGACTTCCCGTCGACGCGCACCTCGACCCACGAGGCGCCGTTTGTCGCGACCTTGATCTTGAGGGTGAACGGCGTGTAGGTCGCCGGCGGCTTCTCGGCGGGATCAGCAGCGGGCGACTGTTCGCCCGGATCTTCCGCAGACGGAGTAGCGCCGGTGGCCTCAACCGTGGGCGTTGTAGGGATGGGCGGCGGCGACTCAGGACCGGACCGAACGCGAAGCACAAGCCATATGACGAGGGAGAGCACGACAAGGATGGCGACCGCGATGACCCCGACCTTCCATGGCACCTCGTGCTGCTCACCGCGTGCGGAGACCGCGGTGTCCGGCGGTGCGATGTCGTGGAATCTGCTCGACCCTGTCTCGGCCCGGTACATGGCCAAGAGCGGCACCGAGTCCAGCTCAAGCAACCGGGCGTAACTTGAGATGTACCCACGGACATAGCCGGGGTTTGGTAGCTTCGCGTAGTCGCCTGACTCGAGGGCGTCGAGCAGTTTGCCTCGGATCTTGGTGCGATCCTCGGCTTGTTCGATGGTGATTCCGAGCGCGATTCTGCGTTCCCGCAGTGTGTCTCCGAGCTGGCTCATGGCTAATACTCTTCCGCTTCTTCACGCTCGAAGGCGCGAATCGCCTCGAGGCCCTCAACGTCGACCAACACCTCGCGCGGCTTGCTGCCGTCAGGCGGGCCGACGATTCCCTTCATTTCGAGCATGTCCATGATGCGCCCCGCCCGTGCGTAGCCGACCTTAAGGCGCCGCTGGAGCATCGATGTTGATCCGAGCCCACTGGTCACGGAGATGTCGGCCGCTTCCCAGATGAGCGGGTCGTCGTCCTCGCCGGTGTCGACTCCACCGCCGCCGGCGGTGGAGACCTTCATGTGAAGGATCTCCTCGTGATAGTCGGGCTCAGCCTGTGCCTTGAGATGCTCGACGATGCGCTCGATCTCGGGCTCTTCCAAGTAGCAGCCTTGGATGCGCTTGGGCTTGGCCCATGCCGGCTTGGAGAAGAGCATGTCGCCCAGGCCGACGAGCTTCTCCGCGCCGGGCTGATCGAGAATGACGCGTGAGTCGATGGCGCTTGCGACGTTGAATGCGATCCGGTTCGTGATGTTGGCCTTGATGATGCCGGTGACCACGTTCGCCTCAGGACGCTGCGTGGCGACGACGAGGTGGATGCCGGCCGCGCGCGCGAGCTGTGCGATTCGCACGATCGAGTCCTCGACCTCTTTAGCGGCGACCATCATGAGGTCGGCGAGTTCGTCGATGACGATGATGAGGTACGGCAGCTCCGTGGCGCCTTCCGGGCCCTTGCCGGCCTGGACCTTCGCGTTGTAGCCGCCGATGTCGCGCACTCCGGCCGCCGAGAGAACCCGTAGCCGCCGCTCCATCTCCGAGACCGACCACGCAAGTGCACTGGCCGCTTCTTTGGGTTCGGTGACCACAGGGACGTAGAGGTGCGGCAGGCCGTTGTAGAGCGAGAGCTCGACGCGCTTGGGGTCGATCAGGATGAGCCGCACCTCCGCAGGCGTGGCTCTCATGAGGACCGACATGAGCATGGCGTTGATCGCCACCGACTTGCCCGAGCCCGTCGTGCCACCGATGAGCAGGTGCGGCATGGCGGCGAGGTCCTCGAGTACGGGTGCCCCCGCTACGTCCTTGCCGATACCCAGGAGCAGCGGTCCACCCTCCCCCGCGGGCGCGAGAACGTCTCCGAGCGTGACCGAGGTCCTGCGCACGTTGGGAACCTCGATACCTACGAGTGACTTGCCGGGAATCGGAGCGAGTATGCGAACGGTGGAGGCCGCCAAGGCAAGCGCCAGGTCGTCTGCGAGTGCGTTGATCTTGGCCAGCCGAACGCCCTTGGCGATCTCGACTTCGAACAGCGTCACGGTTGGGCCGGCAACCCAGTTGACCACTCTGGCAGGGATGTCGAAGGTGGCCAATGTCTCCGTGATGGCAGCCGCAGTCGTGCGTTGCTCGGCATCCGAGGTCTTGTGCCGGGCGGCAGACTCAGTGGTCCGAGTGAGCATGCTGAGCGAAGGCAGCACGAAGCCCTCCATGGCGCGAGGCGCCACACTTCGGGGTGTGGGCACGGTCTTTCTTGCGGCCTCTGGGTCAGACTCGTCGGCGCGACCGCGCTTGCGGCCCGCTGGAGCGGCATCGGCTTGTGCGGATGCGCCCTCGTCCGCCGCACGCGCAGCGAGTGGGGTGGTCGCCGGTGCGCGGTCTCGCGCACGCTTCGCGGGCGCCGTTTCGGCCTCAGTGTCCGTGCCGATGATCGAGTCGCTGAACCACTCGACCAAGGCAGAGATCGACATGCCTGTGACCACCAGTCCAACGACGGCGAGCGCCGCGAGCAAGACGTAGCCTATCGTCGCGCCAAGGAGCGTGTAGAGCGCCCACGCGATGCCTGCACCGATATAGCCGCCACTTGTCATGAGGTTCTCTTTGAGGAAGAAGTCGGCCTCGGGCGTGGAGAGCGCGAACATGGTGATCACCGCTAGTACGACCAGACTCAGGCCAAGACCGGTGCGTCCCTCGTGGATGTCGGTCCTGATGAAGAAGCTCGCGCCCCACAGCAGCAGGAAGATGGGCACGAGGTATGCCCCGACGCCCACGAGCATGCGCATCATCCCCGCTCCGGCCTCGGCGGCGACACCCGAGTCCTTGCTGATCACGGCGATGAACATGGCGACGGCGAGTGCGGACAGTGTCACGCCGACGATGTCACGGCGCGATCGGTCGTCAAGCCAGCCCGTGGGCTGTGCCTTTGCTGCAGCGCGCTGCCCCGTGCGGGCACCGGCGCTGCGCTTGGGCGGCGTCTTGGACTTGGAACGGGATGAAGCCATGAGCGCGACTCCTAGTACGATTCAGGCTGCGTTTCGGTCACACGGATTCCCTCGCTGCAAAGTATAGGAGTCCGAGCGCGAATTGGGGCGCTAACCGCGAGAAAAGAACACGGCGATCAGCAGGAGCCCCGCGGCGATCCGGTACCACATGAACACCGCGAACGAGTGGTTGCGGACGTAGCCGAGCATCCACTTCATGAAGAGCACTGAGGTTATCGCTGAGGCCGCGAAACCCAAGATCCAGTCGATTGAGAGCAGCTCGGACAGCGGAATGTCGCGTAGACCGAACACGGCTGCGCCCGCGATGATCGGCAAGGCCGCCATGAACGAGTAGCGTGCGGTCGCATCTCGCGAGAAGCCGAGCAAGCGCCCTGCTGTCATGGTCGAGCCGGATCGCGAGACTCCGGGGACGAGTGCGAGCGCCTGCGCGAAGCCGATCGCGAACGCCTTACCCCAATTCATTGATTCGAGGGGCTCGCTCCGCTTGACCGTGCGGTCAACCCACCACAGCAGTACGCCAAAGACGATGAGTGCGACGCCCACGACGAGCGGCGCGTATCGGAAGCCGGTTTGGACGCCTGCGGCGGTGATGAATGCGGGCGTCGAGAAGGTCTCGATCTGGTCGTCGAGGGCGACCCCGATCAGCGCGCCGGGCACCGATGTGGCTAGCAAGAAGAGCAGGAATCGGCGTGACGTGACGCCCTCGGCGTCTCGCTTGACGGCGCCGGCGAGCAACCTGACCCAGTCGGACCACAGTGCGATCATGACCGCGATGGCGCTGCCCGCATGCAACGAGATGTCGAAGGCGGCCGCCTTGCTCGCATCTGCGAGAAACGCATACTCGCCTTCTATTCCGAACAGCCACGGCAGCATCTTGAGGTGCGCGCTTGACGATATGGGGAGAAACTCGGCGAGCCCCTGAGCCGCGCCGAGAATGACAGCCCAGACGTGATCCATCGAGTTAGACCTCCATGACGACCGGGATGATCATCGGCCTGCGGCGGATGCGCTCCCAGAGGAGTTGTGCGAGGGACTCCCGGACGGCGTTCTTGACCACGTGTCCCCCTGCGTCGATGTCGCCGGACATGGGTTTGGACCCATCGACCTTGAAGAACGCGGCGAAGAAGTCGAAGCTGTCGGTGGCGCGTATCAGCATCGCCAGACCGGCATACATCAGCATGGCTGCGGGATAGAAGCCGATACGCCGGCCATGGGCGTCGTAACTGGCG
>JAAXWY010000070.1 GCA_013334745.1 Coriobacteriia bacterium | reverse complement strand
GTGTTACTCCCCTTCGTCCTTCGCGCCGATGACCTCGGGCTCAGCCTGCTCGGCGCCGGCCTCTTCCTCGACCTCGGCCGCGGGCGGTACGACGGAGGCGACAAGTGCATCGGGCTCGTCGGTAAGGGTGACGCCGGCCGGCGCCACGATGTCACTGATGTGGATCGAATCGCCGATCTCGAGGGCGGCGACGTCAACCTCGATGAACTCGGGGATCTCGGCCGGCTTGGCCTCGACGTTGATCTCGTGACGCTCAGTGGTGAGCACGCCACCCGCACGAACGCCGGCGGGGTCGTTGACCAGACGCAGCGACACGGTGGCGCTGATCGGCTTGTCAAGCGAGACGGCGAAGAAGTCGACGTGCAGGATCGTGCCCTTGAGGGCCTCGCGCTGCATCTCGCGAATCATCGCGTTGACGGGCGTCTTCTCGCCTTCGATCTGAATCTCGACGAGCGTCGAGCCGGCCGCGTGGTGCGACATGAACAGCTCGAAGTCGTGACGGTCCACCGAGATCGGCAGCGCGTCGCGGCCCATGCCGTAGAGAACCGCGGGGATGCGACCCTCGGCGGCGAGATGGCGGTTGGCCTTACCGATCACGGTGCGGGGGAAAACGTTCAGTACTGTGGATTCAGCCATGGTGCGCGTGCTCCTTTACCTGCGATTGTCTCGTCGAGTGATACCTACCCCACTCGACCGGTCGTGTCGTACTAGAGCTGGAAGTCCGGGTCGAACAGTTCTGAGACCGATTCGTCGTTGAACACATTCTGAACGGCGTGCGCCATGAGCGGCGCTACCGAAAGGACGTGAATCTTGCCGTGCAGATGCTCGGCGGGCACCGGAATCGTGTTGGTGACGACGACCTCGGTGACCTCGGCGGCCTCGAGACGCTCGAACGCCGGCGCCGAGAAGATGCCGTGTGTCGCGGTGACGTACACCGACGACGCGCCGTTGATGCGCAGCGCCTTGGCGCCCGCGACCACCGAGCCCGCGGTGTCGATCATATCGTCGGCGATGATGCAGTTCTTGCCGCTGACGTCACCGATGACGTGCGTGATCTCAGCCACGTTGTGATCCGGACGACCCTTGTGCATGATCGCGAGGCTTGCACCGAGCATGTCGGCGAGCTTCTTGCACGCCTTGGCGCGGCCGACATCGGGGCTGACCACGCACAGATTGTCGAGCCGAAGCGACTCGAAGTAGTCCGCGAGGATTGGCAACGCGGTGAGGTGGTTGACCGGCTGGTTGAAGAAGCCCTGGATCTGACCCTGGTGCAGGTCCATCGTGATGACCCGGCTCACACCGGCGACCGTCATGAGGTCCGCCACGAGCTTTGCGGTGATCGGCTCACGAGCAGCCGACTTCTTGTCCTGTCGCGCGTAGCCGTAGTGCGAGATGACCGCCGTGATGGTGCGTGCCGACGCCCGCTTGGCGGCGTCGACCATGATGAGGAGCTCCATCAGCGTGTCGTTGACCGGCGCGCAGATCGACTGAACGATGAACACATCAGCGCCACGAACGCTCTCAAGGTACCGAACGTAAATCTCACCGTTGGCGAACTTGCGGATCTTGACGTTGCCGAGCTCGGTTCCCAGGTGCTGTGCGACACCCTCCGCGAGATCGGGATTGCTCGTGCCGGCGAAGACCGCCATGCGCTTGCCCATCGTCGAATCCGCTCCTTCTCCTGGTCGTGTCAGTGCGTCGGCTTGCGTCGCCGAGCAGCCCATCCGGCTACCGTGACCTGCTCGGATCTCTCTAGGGCGAGCGCGTCAGCCGGAACGTCACGAGCAATCGTGCTCCCGGCAGCCGTCACCGCACCCGCGCCGATGTTCACAGGCGCAACCAGCATGGTATCAGAGCCGATGAAAGCGCCGTCCCCGATCGTGGTCGGATGCTTGGTCTCGCCATCGTAGTTACAGGTGATCGAACCCGCTCCGACGTTGACGCCTTCGCCGATCGTGGCGTCCCCGATGTAGGACAGATGCGGCACCTTGCTGCCCGTGCCGATCGTGGAGTTCTTCTTCTCGACACACGTCCCCGCCTTGGCGCCTGCGGCAAGCACGGCGCCCTGCCGCAGGTAGGCCACCGGCCCGACCGAGGCACCCGAACCCACGGTCGCCCCGATGACGACCGATGAGTCCACAACCGCATCGGCTGCGATCGCTGCATTCGTCAGGCGTGTGCTCGGCCCGATGACCGCGCGATCCCCCACCGTGGTCGAACCGAGCAGGAATGTCATCGGCAGAAGCTCGACGTCGCGCCCGAGCGTGACGTCCGGCCCGATCCACACCAGGTCCGGTGCGGTCATCGTCACGCCGGCGAGCATGTGCGCCTCGTTGATGCGGTGCTGCATGACGCGACCCGCCTCGGCGAGCTGTACCCGGCTGTTGACGCCGATGGTCTCAAGCCAATCGTCGGCGAGTACCGCCGTGACGGTCATGCCTTCGCCGCGCAGTATCTTCACGATGTCGGTGAGGTAGTACTCGCCCTGCGCGTTATCGGTGGTGAGGCGGTCGAGGTGGGCGAATAGCACGCCGGCATCGAAGCAGTACGCGCCGGTGTTGATCTCGCTGATGCGGCGTTCGTCGGCCGTGCAGTCGCGTTCCTCGACGATGCGGTCCACGCACGACTCGTGACCCGCACGGACCACGCGACCGTACCCGGTCGGGTTCGTGAGGTTGGTCGTGAGCACCGCGCACGCCGAGCCGGATGATTCGCGCATCGCAATGAGGCCCGCGATGGTCTCGGGACGCAGGAGCGGCGTGTCACCCGCGACGATGACGAGCGACCCCTTGAAGTCGGCGAGGGTCTCTCGGGCACACATAACGGCGTGACCGGTGCCGAGCTGCTCGAGCTGGCGTACGCACTCGACACCTCGCAGCAGCGCTTCGACCTGCGCGGCACCGTGGCCCGTCACCACGACGACCCGCTCGCAGCCGGCCGAACGGGTGGCGTCCGCAACCCATGTGACCATCGGCTTGCCGAGAATCTCGTGGGCAACCTTGGGCTTGTCGGACTTCATCCGAGTGCCCTCGCCTGCAGCGAGGATGAGAGCGATGCTGCTCATCGGGATGCTCCTCTGTTCTGGGCTTGGATCCGTGCCCTCGGAGACCGGAATGCACGAGCGCGCGTGGCTGGGGCACCAGGATTCGAACCTGGATAGCGGGCACCAAAAGCCCGAGTCCTGCCGTTGAACGATGCCCCATCGCCGCGCGGGTGCGGTATCCGACCGCAACGCAGTTTAGGTAGCAGGCCAAGACAGCGTCAACCGACAGCGATCGCGGTTGGGTCAGCGTAACTCGCCGCGACCCTCGCCAAGACCCCCTGAGAGCTACTCGGCGGCCATGGCGAGCGCGTGCCCGGCGGTCTCGAATGCCGTCACGCCGCCCTCGGCCTCGAACTGCTCGAGGACCGCACGCTGGATCTCTGTGCGTGCGTCGCTGTTGATGGGATGACAGATGTCGCGAAACTCGCCGCTGGGCAGCTTGCGCGACGGCATGGCGACGAAAAGCCCCTTGTCGCCGTTGACGACCCGCAGGTCATGAACGACGAACGCGTCATCGAGCACGATGCTGGCGATAGCGCAGACCTTGTTCATCGCTACCGCGCGAAGGGTCACCTTCGTGATGCGCATGGACTCCCCCTAGTTGTGTGCGACACGTTCCCCCGAACGTGCCGTCCCCGTGCGAGCTATGAGCCCTCTGGAGACATACTACCCGTCGCGCGCCGATACAGCACACGTTCGGCGACAACAACGTCGATCGGCTTATCGACGTCTGCCCCGATCGAGGCGTGCGGCGTGTAGATCGCCGCGCACTTCGCGCCCAAGAGCTGCTCCATCTTTCGTTCGACGTCGTCGACACGCAACCTGCCTGTCGCGTACTTGAATACGAACGGAATTCCGATGACCCGAGCCATCGCTACTGGAGATTTGCGCGTCTCGAACAGGCGCTGCCCTATCTCGCGGTTGCGCTTCACGAGGTCGGCCGACATCACCATCATGTTGCCGCCGGTGACCGGTCCACCCGCGACCTTGACGTACGTGCGCTGCGAGCCCGGGAACTGCGCCTCCATGTCGATGGCGCTGACCAGCGGATACGTGAACTCCGCACCACTCGCGAGCGAACGCGCTACGTAGTCATCGATTGCCTCGGGAGTCAACGCGGGCAGATCGCCGGTCGCACCGAGCACGGGACGGCCGTTGTTGAAGGCGCCGCACCCCGCGATGGCGTTGTCGATGAAGCTGCCATCAGAGATCACGAGGTGATCGACTCGCTCGGCCCATGAGCCCAGCCCGTGTGCTGTGGGAACCACGACGGCAATCTCTCCGATGCAGCTCGCAGCGCGAAGCGCATCCACCACCCACTCGATCATAGGACGCCCGGCTATGGGCACAAGACCCTTGATGGACACGGTGGGGTCGATGACCGCGCCCTCGCCGCCAGCCAGTACCGCTGCATCGACCTTCACGAACTCTCCTCACACGTCACGTGCGCGCCGCTGTGGCGCGAACGCGTGGCAACCGCCCAGAGCCCCATGGTAGCGGCTTGTGCGGCAAGCGTCGTCGCGGTCTCGGCGTCCGAGCACACACCGAACACAGACGAGCCACTTCCCGATACGAGCGCACCGAGAACCCCGGGACGCGACGAGAGCCACGACAGCGACTCGCCCACCTCGGGCGCGACCGCAATCGATGCCTGCGTCATGTTGTTGGCGAGCGCCTCGGCGATATGCGCCGCATCGCCACCTGCGAGCGCCGACTCGAGGCCGTCAGAACCGCTCGCCACCTGCGGTGAAGCGTCGAAAGCCCGATACGCTTGCCCGGTGGGTACGGGCACGGGCGGCTTGATGACCACGATGTCGAGATCGACGTCGGGAAGGCGCCGCACGAACTCGTCGCCCCGACCGCCCATGAGCACGCATCCGCCGAACAGAAAGAACGGCACGTCGGCTCCGAGTGAACGAGCGACACTCAACAGGAGGGGATCATCGAGCGGCAGCCCTGCCCAGAACGCAAGTCCCGCGAGCACGACCGCAGCATCCGTCGAGCCACCGGCGAGCCCTGCACCTGCGGGAATGCGCTTCTCGACCTCGATATCGAGCAGCACGTCGACGTCGTAGGCCTTTGAGAAGGCGCGTGCAGCGCGAAACGCGAGGTTCTCCTCGGCGGGTATACCGAGCGCGGCGTCGCACGAAAGGGTGAGCTCATCGGATGGGGTGAGACGGACCGTGTCAGCGAGTTCGAGTGTCTGAAGCACCGACTCGACGTTGTGATGGCCATCGGGCCGAAGATCGCCGATACCGAGGTACAGGTTGACCTTGGCCGGAGCGACGATTGTCAGCGTCTGCACCTGTGCCCCCTCTCACTACATGGAAAAGCGCGGGGCGACTGTGCCCCGCGCTTGTGTTCCTCGCTCGCGCTTCCCGATCCTAGTTGAGCCAGGGAAGCAGGTTCTCGCCGCTCTCGACGTGCGTGAGCTCGACGGTTCCGGTCAGCACATCGACGTACTGGTACGACGCGCGTGCCGTGCGATCGCGCTTTTCCATGACCTCGACGACGAACAGTGCCGGGTGCGTCTGCATGAGGACGCCCTCACGCTCGACGATCTTCGAGCGGCCCATATTGGCGCGAACTCGAATGCGGCTGCCGGTCATGTTCTCAAGGTCCGTGCGGATGCGGCCGACGACCTCGGCCTGACGAACTAGATCCATAAAGAATCCTCCCTCGGTTCCGAGGAAGTATAGCCCAGAATGGAGGGAATTACCAGCACGAATAGTGCTGACCGGTCGGTCGGAACACGCACGAAACGCCGGCGGTTGGCTCGGTTGGAGCGCCACGCCGCATCTAGAGCGCGACGCCGGCGTCCCTGAGGGCCTCTGCAAGCGCAATGAAGCGCTCGGGCTCGAGTTTCTCGGCTCGGACACCACCATCGATGCCGGCGGCGGCGAGAGCGGCTGCCACGGCCTCGGCGGGTGCCCCCAGGGCCGAGCGCAGCGAGTTGCGGATCGTCTTGCGGCGCTGGGCGAAGGCGGCGTCGGCCGTGCGGGCCGCGATGCGGGCCAGCTCGGGCTCCGCTCCCAGCGGCGCGCGCTCGAGGCGTAGCACCGCCGAGTCGACCCGTGGCGGGGGCAGAAAACAGGTGCGGGCGACCGGAAAGCGACCTGCGGCCCTGGCGATGAGCCGCAGCTTTACGGTGTAGGAGCCGTAGTCGCGCCCACCGGGCGCTGCGGCCATACGGTCGGCGACCTCGGCCTGCACCATGACCGTCGCGCTTCGCAGTGACGGCAGCTCCTCGAAGAAGCGCAGCACGACGGTTGCGGCCACGGCGTACGGGAGGTTCGCGACGAGCGCTATCGGCGGGCCGAACGGCTCGGCGAGTTGCTCGGGGGTGACTGCGACCGCGTCGGCCCGCACGATCGCGAGCTGCGCACAGCCGGCGGTGGTCTCGGCGAGGACGGGCAGCAGGTCGGCGTCGCGCTCAACGGCCACGACCGCGCCGGCGTTGGCGCACAGGGCTGCGGTCAGCGTGCCGATGCCGGGGCCGACCTCAAGCACGGTCTCGTCGCCGCAGAGTGCCGCGAGGTCGATGATGCGGCCGACGACGTTGTCATCGACGAGGAAGTGCTGACCGAGCGACTTCTTGGTGGCCAGACCGTGGCGCTTGAGCACGGCCAGGGTGGCCGATGGCGTTGCGAGCGGCGAGTGCGTCACGGTCAGTCGAGCACGATGATCGTCACGGTGCGCCGTCCCCAGCGAATGGCCTCGTCGTAGGTGTCGTAGCACACGTCGATGCGGTCGTGCTTGATGTCGCCGCCGGTGTCAGCTGCGACCGCGTAGCCGTAGCCGGGCACGTAGACGTGGGTTCCGAGCGGGATCATGCGCGGGTCGACCGCGATGACGCCTCGCGTGGCGAGCGCGCCCGTCGCGCAGCGATGGTCGGCGCCGCCGCTGCCCGGCGCATAGCCGGTGGCTTCGACGCGCATGCGACGGCCCACGCCGGGCTTCGGCGGCGCCATCGTGCGCACGCTTGCGAGCGCACGAGCGCTCGCGACGATCGCGCGGTTGCCCTCGGCGCGCGACGCGGTGCCCACCGCGACGATCTCGTCGACGGGCGCGGTCACGGTCTTGTCGGCGAGCAAGGCGCGCGAGCCCTCGACGCCGTTGGAGACCAGGGTGCGGTAGAGGCGCAGTCGCACGCCGGAGCGGCCCTTGACGACGACCTTGCGCACGCCGCGCGGCAGGCGGCTGTCGTCACGGGTGGAGCGTGCGAACGCGATGGGGATGCGGCGTGAGGTGACGCGCGAGAAGACGCTCGGTGCGGTGATCGTCATGCCTGCGGCGAGAGGCGTCGTCAGAGAGGGTGAGACAGCGGGATTTGCGGACGGGTCGATACCGGCTGCTACAAGCGCGTCCGAGACCGTCTTGCCGACCACGTTCATGTCGGTGACAGAGCCACCGAGGTCCATCTTGATGGGCGTGGCATGGCGCACGACGACTGTCATCGGGCTGCTCACGGGGGTGGATACGGAGGGTGTCACCAGGTCGCCATCACCGTAGGAGACGCGCACCTGCTGGAGCACGCCTTCAACATCCGAGGCGCGTGTGGATACGCTCGAAACACGGCCGTCGACGACGACCGTGACCTGCTTCTTGGCCCACACGAATCCTGTGATGCTGAGTGTGACGACTACTACTGGGATGAGAGCTGCGATGAGGTACTGGGTCTTCACGGATCCTGCCGAGCGGGTCGGCTTTGATCTCATTCAGACCTCTCTGTTTGGGGACATTTCAACCGTTTCGTAACGAACGGGAAATGCCGATGCTACCCCTAGGCGATGCCCCGCGCAAACGCGCAGGTCGCCACGGTCAGCCCCTGTCGAGCGCCTCCGAAACGAGCTGCGCGCCGATCTCCTCGGCCTTCTTGAGACAGTCCGGGTAGTGGCCCATGTCCGACGCGGCGTCCGGCCCGACACACTCCAGAACCGTCTCACTCTCGGCGCGAAGGACGTTCATCACGCTGCGACACGAGGTGATCGCGCAACCGGTGCCGAACGGGTCTCCGCCACCGCCGACGATGAGGAGCGCGCCCGGCCGCTTGACCGCCGGCGCAGGCTCTTTGAGCACGTATCGGCGGGCCCAATACGGCTGGCAGCGGTCGAAGATGGTCTTGAGGACGGCCGGTACCGTCGCGAAGTAGACGGGCGACGAAATCACGAGGGCGTCCGCGCTGTCGAACGCTGCGTAGACGTCATCCATCGCATCGCGAAGGACGCACTCGCCCGTCTGTGAACACGCGTTGCAGCCGCGGCACGTGTGGACGCCGGTGGTCGCGGCCACGAGTCGCACCGGCTCTCCTCCGGCGTCGCGCACCCCTCGGGCTAGTGCGTCGAGCAGCTGGTCACTGTTGCCGCCCCGGCGCGGACTGCCGGCGATGCACAGCACCCTCGGGGGCCGCTGCCCGGGCGACGAGGCGCTCACGACGAGCGCTCCCGATCGAGCAGCGCGAGCGCATTGGCGTAGGACGAAGCGGCGAAGTCCGCCAAGGCAACACCTCGAGCGCCCGCGATCCGGGCGGCCGTGAATACGGTGAACGCGGGCTCGTTCGTGCGGCCACGAAACGGCTCGGGGGCCATGAACGGGCAGTCGGTCTCGGTAAGGATGCGGTCGGCCGGAACGAGAGCGGCCGCCTCGCGGACTTCATCGGCTTTCTTGAACGTGACGGGGCCGGCGAAGCTGACGTGGCAGCCAAGCTCGATGAACGGCTGCATGTCGCAGGCGGCAAGGTTGAAGCAGTGCAGGATGCAGCCGGCCGTGGGGACGCCGACGTCGCGCAGAATTCGTTCGCCGTCTCCATGCGCCTCACGTAGATGCACGACGACCGGCAGGTCAAGTTCGTGCGCGATCTCGAGATGACGGCCAAACGCGGCCCGCTGCACGTCGCGGGGCGACTGGTCGTAGTGATAGTCGAGCCCGAGCTCGCCGAGCGCACACGTGCGTGGGTCTGCGGCCAGGCGACGGAGTTCGGCTTCGGCGGCCGCGTCGAAGAGCTTCGCGTTGTGCGGGTGGCATCCGACGATGATGCGGACTCGCGGGACGGCGACCGCGGAGTCCGGTGAGCCCTCGGCGGACGTCCCTCGGCGGGGGCCCTCGCCGCTTCGCG
>JAAXWY010000069.1 GCA_013334745.1 Coriobacteriia bacterium | reverse complement strand
CGATGCCGCCGGCAAGGCCGATGAGAACGCGAGGCACCTGGTGTGTGCCCCGAAACCCGACGGAACTGAACGGACGCTTCTCCTTGAAGACGACCCACAGAACCAAGAGGATGAGTGTCGCGCCCATGATGAGGACCTCGGAGGATTGCCCGAGGAACGAACCGCTTGCAGTCAGGCTCGAGACCGCGGTTCCGATCGTGAACAGAGGCAGGAAGATGACCACGGGCAGGACGACCAGCATCGCGATCCACCAGCGAGTGGGTCGCACAGCCTCGAGTGCATCCTTGACCAACTTCGAAGACTTGATATCCATGCCGCCTCCTGTGTCCCCTGATGTTCATGAAGTGCCCAGACCTGCAACGCAAAATGATTCCCTGCTGACAAGCAGAGTACACGCTAGATTCCACACTCCGCGCAGCCTCGAGGCAATGGTACTGTAGCTATATCATATTCATATCGGTATAGGCTCAAACCGGCGCGCGGCGATTGCCCCCGACCAAGGAGGAGGACCATGACGCAGAAAGCCGCATCAAGTGGGACGGCGCGTATTCAGCCTACGGTCGCCGTCGGCGTGGGTGTCTGGATTGCGTACTCGATCATTACGAACGGCCTGCAGGCAACCTCCGGCATTCCCTTTGCCGACTGGTTCACATCCTCGGGCGCTGCGTTTCGCAATGGTGTGCTTCCGCTCGCCGTCTCCAGCGTCTTCCTGCTCGTCTTCGTTCTATGGGCGCGCTGGGATGCGACGTGGCGCGATCCGATCCGTCTGCAAACCACCATGCTGATGAAGATCATGATCGGCCTATTCGTGGCGATGATCGTTGCCCGGGTCGCTGCTGCTGACTACGCCGCACTCAAGATGGATCTGATCACGATGATGGTGCTTACCGGCGTGCTGGTCGGATTCGCCGAGGAGACTCTGTTCCGAGTCATCTTCTTGCGCACGATGCGTGAGGGCGGGCGCCGTGAGGGCGTTGCCGCCGTGATCACTGCAGTGTGTTTCGGCGTGTTCCACCTCCCCAATGCATTCCTCGGCGGCGGCTGGGGAACTCTGATGCAGATTGTCCTTGCTACCCTGACCGGCAGTACGCTCTACCTGTTCCGTCGTCAGTTTGGCGTGATCTGGCCAGCGATGATTGCGCACGGCCTGTGGGACATCTCGGCGTTCATGATTCAGAACGGTCAACCAGCTGGATGGCTCTCGCCGCTGACCCTCGTGAGCACGTTCGGCGTGCCGTTCCTCAGCCTGTGGATCCTGATCTCGCTGTGGCGCACCGACCACACGGTCCTGCTCCCCGCCTCGGTCGAGACCCCAGCGTCCGCGCAGTAGCCACAGAGCACCCAGTGCGCTGCGAATCCATCGAGGCCCGCACCCGCTCTGCCTAACGTGGTGCGGATGAGCAGGCGCACGATGCCTTCCGTGCAGATTCTATCCTCTGGCGCTCTGCTCGTTGCCCTTGTTAGCCGGTAACGTTCAGGGCCGCTCGATCCGATCTTCGGTGACCCAGGCATGATAGAGCTCGTGCCACGCCAGGCGCCGCAAGAAGTAGCGCGGCGACCATCGCCGACCGCCGCGTGGGCCGACGGCCGGGATCTCGCCGGACACCACCGCCCGCAGGCCGCACAGCAGTTCATCCCGAACGGCGCTCTCCTCACGCAAGTCGCCGAGCACCTTGACGCCTATGGCGTTGGCGTAGGCGAGTTCGACCTCGCGCACATGCTTGATGACACCACCGAGGGATCGACCGCCACCCCTGGGGCCTTTGCGGAGTGCCTGGCCTGTCGCCATGGCCTCCGCGTGGTCAAGCGCCCACCAGCATCCCTTCATCACCGACTCGCCGAAGGCGAGCTGCCCGGCGTCCAGCGGCAGCTCATCGCCCGGCAGGACTGAGGCAGGAATGCCGAAGTCAGACGTCGCGCTTCCGGGAAGGCGACCGAGTACGGTGAGGTCAGCAATGCGCGCCGGCGGTGCGAAGGACAGTCCCTGGGACTCAAGAACCGCCGCATATCGTGGCGCGAAGTCGAATAGCGTCTGCAGCGCCGACGCCTCATCGCGCCCACTGCGGGACCACCCCGGCCAGTCGACCGCGGTGGCGTGAGTCAGCTCGTTGCCGACTTCGAGGTAGACCGAGACCGACGAGGTCACACAGTGCCTCCCGCCTTCAGCGACAGGTATCCGGCTAAGGTGTTAGGCATGAGCAGTCGCCCGATGCCTGTCCTCGCCGATTCTATCCCCTGGCGCTCTGCACGCTGCTTCTGTTAGACAGGTGGCGACTGTCGACTCCGATTGAAGTGTGACTGGAGCTGTGCCGCACCGAGCCATCCCACGAGTGCCACGACGCTGCCAGCCGCTGAGAAGACGAGCAGGCCGATCGCGCGATCCACGATGCTCACACTCACCTCCTGCGCTCGGCCACCCATCAGCAAGAGCACAACGGCTATTCCGAGCCCCGCTGCAGCTCCCTCAACGGCAATGCGGCGAGTCTGACCCAAACGACCTTCGCGGCGCGATCCGAGATGCCGCTTCAGCCTGCGGAATGCGAACAGGCACGCAGCAGCAAGTACACCGACAAGCCAAAGGAAGCCGAGTGGCGGCGGCTTGTCTGCTCCAGCCAGACCGACAGCTACGGTGCTCACGAACAGACACAGAGATATCACGCCAGCGATTGATGGATCCGTCACCCGTGGCCCCCGTCGTCGGCGCGTGGCCCTCACGCGATTTGCGGTGCTGTCTAACGTGTTAGGCATGAGCAGACGACGAAACGCCTTCAGGAGGATTCTACCTTCTGGCGTTCAGCTCGATGCGCTTGTTGGACACACACGATCAAGCCTGGACGATGCTAGCTGTCGCGAAGGCATCACCCGCGAGTCTCCTAGCATAGTCACCGACATCCGGGGGCCATGAGGCGGCGTGCGAGTTGAACACTCGCCTGTCTCCTGCGTACAGCGCGCGACAAGCCTCCTCGAATCCCGGCTCGTTTCCCGCAATCGCCGTCATGAATCGAAATGCCGCTTCCTGAGAACGCCGCGCGCGGTCAGTGTCGACGTTCTCACGGCGCGCGCCCTCCACGAGCTTGCGCAACGCGACAGACGCCCCGCCCGGCTGAGCATTGAGCCACTCCCAGTGGCGCGGAAGCAGCGTGACCTCGCGCGCCACCACGCCGAGCTTGGGACGCCCGGGGCGACGTTGCACCGGCTCCTCGCTGCTGGGCGGGGGGCCAGATGCTGACCCTTCCCGCAAGTCGATGTCAATCTGCTCGCCTGTGGTGTCGTCGAAAACCAGGATCGCGCGCTGCTCGCCCGCGGCGTGCATCTCTCGAAGCGCATATGCGACCGCATCGCGCTCCCCGGTCAAGATGGCGTGTGAGCCGGCGAAGACCGTAAGTGACTCAGTTGGCATGGTGACTCCTCAATCGTAGCGTCTACGAGAGGAGTATTACCCGGGCAGAAAGCCTCGTCAATACTACCCGGGTAGAATCAGTTGGGCTTGTGTCTAACGTGTTAGGTATGAGCGGCGGCCCACACGCCTTCCGAAGCGATTCTATCTCTGGCGCTCTGCTCGATGCCTCTGCCATCATGCCAGCGGTTGGCGAATGACCGTCTTCCATTTCGACGGATGCGCCTTGCGGATGTCGCTCAGATATATCTCGTGGTGCTTACCCGCGCGCTGATGACCGGATGCCTCAATGAACTCATGGACCCTGTCGATCGTAGGCCCCTCCGCCGCGAACGGGCCAAGATGCATGATCTGTGCGGCAGCGCCTTCGCAAAACGTCTCCAGCCGAATCCCGCCCAGCGCCGGAAGTGAGTGCTTCTTGGAGACGGCCCGCGCGACCTCCTCGACCATTGGCGGCGCGATGAAGTCCGGCTGCATGATCATCATCGTCCACTGCCACGCGGAACGATCGCCACTCGTGAAGCTCGACATATCATCTGCCCACCAGAGCCCCTCAAGGGGCATGACAGTGTAGTCTTGGGCCAGAGCACCCTTCTTGGACGCGAACTTGAGGGCGTAGGACATCGCAAATAGGCCCTCAACAGCTTGGGCGTACGTGGTCGAGGTGTTGGGGTCGCCGGCGCCGTCGACCGTGAGGAAGTTCATGGGCGGCACGTCGACCAGTGACACGGCCCGTGACGACGGACTGTAGAAGGGCGCCAGCTCTCGCTTCAGGTCTCTCTTGCCCACCGATTCCCCCGTGTGGCTAACGTTCTTGCGTATGAGCGGCGGCCCAACGCATTCACTGCGATTCTAGCTTGCGCCGTCCGCTCGATGCGCTATGCGGCGACGCGCGATCTTGCAGCACGTCGATGGTTGCGAATCATCACCCGACAAAGACGACCTCGAATACCTCGCACACCACCGGCATGTCCACGGAAGGCTCACGACCGATTGCTGTAAGCGAGCGGCCGAATGCTGCCCAGTGTGCCTCGCGCCAGTACTTGAGGGACCTGTCGCCCTCACCCTCTGCTGAAGCGAACTGGTCGTTCACATCTTGGAAGGCGACGACCTCGACTGAAACAGTGCGGATGATGCAGTACGCGTTGCCGTCCCAATCGGTGATCACGTTGAAGTCGCCGGGCCGCGGAAGGAGCTCCCCTTCTGCCTCATAGGACCACAAGTCACCAGCGGTTGCGCGCTTGACCCCTGCAACCACGAGCTGCACCAACTCGTCAGCATCTGACTTGTTGTCACAGAAGTGCCACGCCGAATAGACATCGTCCGGGCGGACGACTTCCGGGTGCGCTGATACGAATGAGGCCCAAAGCGACTCGACACTATGGACTTGCTGCATCAACACCCCCTGCCTTCCGTCTAACGTGTTAGGCATGAGCGGCGAGCGAAGCGAGTCTGCTGAATGCCTTTGTTCGACACACGCTCGCTACCGTCGTCCACTCCAATAGAACGGCCGGCGACGATCATGCGCGACCGCCAAGACTCTGACCTGCCCATCTACGAACGAGTAGATGATCGAGTACGGGAACCCGGCCACCGGCTTCGCACGATTCCGGCCTCTGACGCCCTCGCATGACTCAGGGAATTCGCAAATCTGGGTCACCGAATGACCAACGCCGTCGATGAACTAAGCCCGAGCCCACCATGCTCCGCGTCATAGTACTCCGCGGCCTCGTCGAACTCGAGACGCGCCGTTTCGTGGAACGAGTACGGTGCCGTCACTTTAGGCGCGCCCGCGCCTCAGCGAACACCTGGTCGCCGGGGATCAGCTTCGCCGTGCCGGCGTCTATCTCCGCGTCACGACGCGATGCCTCTTCGAGCCAGAGATGCGCGATCTCCGGCTCGCTGAGATTATCGAGGCTCAGGAGAAGGTCGGAGGCGAGTTCCGCTCGCTCCTCAGGGGAGAGCTCAAGCGCCAACGACTTCACTTCACTGATGGTCATAGTCGACCTCACACTCATCGGATACCTTGCGATTCCATTGTACGACGGTGGTCCGACACGCGCGGCGGGTTTCGTTGTGTCGAACGCGTTAGGCATGAGCAGACGCCCATGCGCCGCCCTACGAGAGTACCTGACGCGTTCTGCTCGATGCGCTTGTTGGCCCGCGCGGCTACTCCCGCTCTGCCATAGCCTTCAGGGCCTCATTCATCTCATTGAAGCCCCGTAGCGTGTCGCGATCGAGCTGTCGAGCGAACAGCGGGACGAGGATTCCTCTGAATGTCTCCTGCTGAACAAACCGTGTCTGTCCGTCGCCGATGCGCTCGATTACGAAGCTGTGCTCACCATCGAACAGACCGGGAAACAGCAGATGTCCGAGCCAACGCAGTTCGTGAGCTGGCTCCGCCTTCAAAACCGTCGGGCGGAACGTCATTGCGGATGCACCGGACGGCTGGATGAGTACCTCGAGTCGGCTACCCGTCTCGATCGCACCAGTTGCCTTGCGAATGAATGGGTTCCAGTCGGGGAAGCTGGGGAAGTCGGTGAGCAGTGCCCATACCCGCTCGGGGGTGGCCCTGATCTCGATTGCGGAGCGAAGTTCCTTCACTTGCCACCTCCGGTCGGGCTAACGTGTTAGGCATGAGCAGGCGCCCAATGCCTTCCTTGCCGATTCTATCCCCTGGCGCTCTGCACGATGCCTTTGTTAGCTACGCGACCGGCGGCTCCGGCAACTGGCGTTCATGCCAGACGGCAACGATCCACAAGGCATCATCTGTGACGTGATAGAAGAAGCGGTATGGGTTGACTAGGAGCTCGCGATACGGCAGGTCCGGGAACTCAGGAACGATGCGACCAGATTCCGGGAAGTCGTGGAGCTGCGCCAGCCCGTCGACCGAGCGCTCCAGCATCGCGTCAGCTGCGGCCGGGCTATCCTGCTCGATGAACTCCAGCGCCTCGAGGAACTCCCGACGCGCCGAGGGGGTGAACCGGACCCTCACGCCGAGTCACGCGCCAGCAGCTGCCGTGCTTCCTCCATGACCTCGTCGAGCTCATAGCCGACACCCGCGGCAATCTCAGCCTCACCCCGTGCGAGCAGCCGCAGGATTTCCAGTTCGCGCTGGGTGCGCTGGTAGGCAGTCGAGCTGACAAGAACCGCCGAAGCACGACCGCGCTGCGTGATGAACACCGGCTCGTCGGATGCGGCAGCTCGTTTGATGACACCGGCCGTATCCTGTCGCAAGTCAGAGATCGGGATGATGTTGGGCATCGCACTCATTAGTAGCACCTCCTAGGGTACAACCAACGATACCACCGCGAGAGCCGAGATGCGATTGCTAGAGCTGTAGCGAACGTGTTACGGATGAGCAGACGCCCGATGCCTTCCTTGCCGATTCTATCCCTTGGCGCTCTGCTCGATGCCTTTGTTAGCTTCGCGGCGTCAGCCTACCGCGGCAAGCCGCTCAACCGGTTCAGCGGGCCGGCTCCGAGCCAAGTCGTAGGCCGTCTGCAGGTTGATCCAAAACTCCGGCGTGGTGTTGAGCGCCGAAGCGAGCAGCCATGCGGTCTCAGGAGTGATGCCCCGCTTGCCGCGGATGAGCTCATTGATCCGCTGCACCGGAACACCGAGGTGTGCCGCGAAAGCCACTTGGGAGATGCCGAGCGGGCCGAGGAACTCCTGGCCTAGGATCACGCCGGGATGTGTGGGGATGCGGTTCTCCGGAATCATGGCCAAACCTCCTACTTGTGATAGTCCATCAGTCGTACATCAAGGGCGTTGTTGCCCTCCCAGCGGAAGACGAGCCGCCACTGGTCGTTAACCCGAATCGAGTAGAAGCCCTTCAGGTCGCCCTTAAGTGCCTCGAGCCGATTGCCTGGTGGCGAGCGAAGGTCGAGGACCGCCGCGGAGCCGTTGAGCATATCGAGCTTGACCAACGCCAGACCGACGACCTCTTGCGGAAACCGGCGCGCCCGGCTGGTCGGCCGGTTGTGGTAAAGGTCCTCTGTCGCGCGGTCACCGAACGAGACGATCATCAGACCTCCCTAGTCACCAAACCAATATACCCGCTATCACGGTTACCGTGCAAGCGGGTACGAGACACTGTGCTGAAGCTAACGTTCTTGGCATGAGCGGCGGCCCATGCCATTCGTGCCGATTCTATCCCCTGGCGCTCTGTTCGATGCCTTTGTTCGACCTACCCGTAGTGACTCCACATGCGCAGAATCTTCACTGCGTGCTCATCATCGAGGACCTGGTAGACGAGCCGGTGCTGGATGTTGATGCGTCGCGAGTATGAGCCGCTTAGGTCGCCGACGAGCTTCTCAAACGGCGGCGGTGAGCGGAACGGATCCTCTTCAAGTACGCCGAGAAGGGACTGCGCCTTGGCCTTCAGGCCGGCAGCTGCCAGGAGCTTGGCGTCCTTTAGCGCGGCTTTCGTGTAGACGAGGTGCCAGCTCACCAGTCGAGCTCGTCTTCGAGCTCAGCGACCGGCGTGGCCATGCCCTCGAGGATCGACTCACGCATGCCCGGAATCGAGACGAGATAGAGCGTCTCCTGCACTGCGCGCCAGTCATCCTCCGACACGAGCATGGCGCTGCCGCGCTTGCCGGTGATCTGAACGGGCTCGTGCGAGTCGGACACGTCGTCGATTAGCTTGTAGAGGGACTTGCGAGCCTCAGTGGCTGTGATGCTGGTCATTTGGGCACTCCCTTTCACGTACGTGATACCGTACGCTCAGAAGCCAGCCGAGTCAACCTCGCGGGGTTAGGTCGAACGTGTTAGGCATGAGCAGGCGCCCAATGCCTTCCCGTACCGATTCTATCCGCTGGCGCTCTGCTCGATGCCTTTGCTCGAACGGCCTCGGTTACGCAGCCGAGCCGGACCAGGGCCTGATCTTCTCAAGCTCCGGGGCCAGTCGCTCGTGCGCAACCTCGGTGTCATACGCTACCTGGGCGCGAAGCCAGTACCCGTCCGAGAGCCCGAAGAAGCGGCCGAGCCGCAAGTCGGTGTCAGCGGTGATCGACCTCTTGCCGGCCACGATATCGCCGATGCGCTGCGCTGGGACGCCAATCTCCTTGGCGAGCCGATACTTCGTGATACCCATGGGCAACAGGAACTCTTCAAGAAGGAGTTCGCCGGGTGTCACGGGTGCCAGTGCTGTGCTCATCATCATCACCTTCTAGTGGTAGTCCACGATCTCGACATCTTCCGCGCCGCCATCTGCCCAGCGGAAACACACGCGATACTGGTCGTTGATACGGATGCTGTGTTGACCCACGCGTTTCCCCTTGAGTGCCTCGAGCCGATTGCCCGGTGGGACCCTGAGGTCGTCGATGCATCCGGCGATCTCCAGCTGCCTGAGCTTGCGCCGAGCCACCGATTCGAACGCGACGAAGCGTTTGACGCGCGTGCCGCCCGCCAGAGTCGCAGTGTCCTTGTCGCGGAATGAACGGATCATACGCCGATAGTAACGCGCAGCGTGAATAACGTCAAACGTGATTAAACGACACTCCCCCGAGAGACTCGCGGTCTCCGGCTCGTTCTAACGTCCGTGGCATGACCCGCAGACCGCGGCCCGCCACTCTCGCAGCTCAGACTACCTCACTGCCGCGGTCTGTCGGTGTCGATGCCATTGTTGGGCAGGCGTGGCTTCCTGGGGACTAGGCTAGTTCGCCCGCGGTCACCGCCGCCTGCTTCTTGGCCGCTGTGCGCTTGAAGTAGAAGAACGACCACACAGCGAGTCCGGCGAG
The DNA here is from genome assembly GCA_013334745.1 of Coriobacteriia bacterium. Taxonomy (NCBI): domain Bacteria; kingdom Bacillati; phylum Actinomycetota; class Coriobacteriia; species Coriobacteriia bacterium. Next base: position 80 of record JAAXWY010000069.1, on the reverse strand, counting down.
TGCCGCAGTGGCCGCCGCGCTCCCCTCGATGCCGAACTCCGCCCCAGACAGCCACCATGCCGCCCCCTTGTTCGGGCCGA
>JAAXWY010000068.1 GCA_013334745.1 Coriobacteriia bacterium | reverse complement strand
GCCCGGGGCCCCGGCAGTATCACCGGGGCCCCGACGTGCGAACAACCTTGGTGCTGCTAGCGGACGATCACCAGAATGACCTTGGCGTCGGCGCCTTCCTTCGATCCGGCCGGCGGATACTGCTCGGCCACAGTTCCAGGAGGCTGTCCTTCTGCGCCGTACACTTCCGATATCTCCACTTCGAGACCGAGCTTCTCGAGCGCGGCCTTGGCCGCTTCCTCGGTCTGTGCTGCGACGTCGGGTACTGTGACGCTGAGTGCCGGCGGCTTGCCCAGCGAGAGGACTATGCCGACGCGGGCGTTCCTGAGGACCTTGGCACCTGGCGAGGGCAGCTGGCCGATGACCCTACCCTTGGCTACCTTGGTGCTCCAGCGCCAGTGGATCCTGTAGCGCAGTCCCGCCTTGGTCATCGTGCTCTGCGCGGCCGAGCGGGTCTTGTTCGCCACTGAGGGGACCTTGACCTCGAACTTCGAGGTCGGCCCGACCGACAGCGACAACACGACGTCTTGGCCGTCGCGGACGGGCTCCCCCGCGGCAGGAACCTGCCGGATGATCGATCCGGCCTTGACCTTGGGGTCGTGCGCTTCGATGAACTGTGGCACGAGACCAGCGGCCTTCATCGCTTTGGATGCGTCGGCCTTCTTCAGGTTGACGACGTCAGGCGCCTGCATCGGTCCCGAAGCCGAGTCGTCAGGGGCCGCGCTCGCGATGTCGCCGGCTGAGATGACGACGCCGATCTCGGTGCCATGCTGCTCTTCCTTGCCACCGATCGGCACCTGGCCCATCACTGTGCCCTTGGGAACACTCGGGCTCGCCGAGTAGAAGATCGTCGGGGCGAAGCCGGCGGCGATGAGTTCATTCGTCGCTTTGTGCAGCCGCAAGTTGCTCACATCCGGCACCTTACCGGCAGGTGAGCCGGATGCCACCATGATGAACACTGTGGTTCCCGGGTTCGCCCTGTATCGGGCAGCGGGGACCTGTGCGACGATCTCGCCCTTCTTGACCCCGATGACGTGCAGTGCGCTCGTCTTGACCCTGAACCCGTCCTTGATGAGGCGGGCCCGCGCCACCTTCTCGGACCTGCCGGTCACGTCCGGGACGATCTGTACCGTAGGCCGCTTGCCCAGCGAGAATGCGACGAACACATGTGAGCCTTCGTCCGTCTGCGCGTTGGCTGCGGGCAGCTGGCCGAACGCGGTGCCCTTCTTGGCCGCAGCGTGGAACTCGTCATACGGCAGTATCGAGAGCCCCGCGGCCTCGATCGCTTCTGTCGCCTTCGCCTCGTTCAGTCCGTTGACGTCCGGCACCGCGACCTGCGGTGGGGGCGGTTCGCCCTTGGAGACGACGTAGTTGACCGCAGAGCCTTCGTCGACCTGAGTGCCGGCTGCAGGAGTCTGCTTGAACACGCTGTCCATCGGCGTGTCGCCGCTGTAGTCCGAGGATGCTTCACCCTTGACGAGCTTGGCGGCCGCCAGAGCTGCGTCGGCCTGCTCGACGGTCTGCCCGGAGAGGTCCGGTACCGCGACCTTCTTGGGGGCACATGCCACCACCGACATCACCAGTAATAGTGCGATCAGCACTAGTCCGGCCTTCGATCGAGTCCGCATCCCGAGCCTCCATTCAAGTCCCTTACAGGCACCCCCCCCTGTTGCTGACAACCGGGGCGTTGAAGAATTCGTACCCGCTCCCCGAGAACCTTAACTTCAGCGAAAGAGCGAAATCTGTCGCCTGATGCGTTTGCTCGCGCAGGGGCGTACGCTGACTGAATATCGAACGTCGGTGCGCGAAACGAAGGAGCAGCCAATGAGAGATATCCTGCGAGTCAACATGACCGATCTATCGACAACATGGGAACCCGTTCCCGATGCATGGAAGCTGTACGGAGGCCGGGCACTGACCGACGCGATCATCTACAACGACGTCCCGGCCGATGCCGATCCGCTCGGATCGGCGAACGTGCTGGTCTTCGCGCCGGGCATGTTCGGTGGGACCACGGCCCCCAACGGCGGGCGGTTGTCGGTCGGCGCCAAGAGCCCGCTGACCGGCGGCATCAAGGAATCGAACTCCGGCGGTCAACTGGCGCACACGCTCGCCCGCCTGGGCATCGGTGCGATTGCGATCAGCGGCATCCCCGCAGATCCGGCAGCGCGCTACGCGTTGACGATCGAGGCCGACCGTAGCGTCTCGCTGACGCGAGTCGACGAGTGGGCGGGTCTTGGCAACTACGAGACGGCAGCTGCGATTGCCGCGACGCGTCCCGCCGAGGACCGATTTGCGACCGCGACCAACGGCCCGGCGGGTGAAGCGATGGCTCGTGCCGCCGGTATCGCGATCTCTGACCCGAAGGGCTACCCGAACCGCTTCGCAGGCCGCGGTGGCCTGGGAGCCGTAATGGGCTCCAAGGGCATCAAGGCGATCATCGTCTCCGACAAGGGCGCGGGCTTCCTCGAGCACGCCGATAAGGAAGCGTTCGTCGCCGCCACCAAGAACTTCACAAAGGCCATCAAGGAGCACGGAGTATCCGGCACCGGTCTGCCGATGTATGGCACCAACGTGCTGACCAACATCCTCAATGAGGCCGGCGGACTGCCGACCCGCAACTTCTCGGCCGGTTCCTTCGAGTTCGCGGACGCCATCGGCGGGGAGACGCAGCGCGCGACGATTCTCGAGCGCGGTGGCGATGTAAGCCACGGCTGCAGCACCGGCTGCGTCATCAAGTGCTCGCGCTACTGGTCTGACAAGGACGGCAACTACAAGACCAAGGGTCCGGAGTACGAGACCGCATGGTCCATGGGTGCGGACTGCGCGATCGGTGACCTTGACGAGATAGCCGAGCTCGACCGCGCGTGCGGTGACCTCGGTCTGGACACCATCGAGATGGGCGCCACGCTGGCTGTCTACATGGACTCGGGCGCGATCCAGTTCGGCGATGCGGCCGGCGCTCTTGCCGCGCTTCGCGACGGGCTCGCCGACAACGTGATCTGGGACGGCGCCGAGGCGACCGGCAAGAAGTTCGGCGTCGCGCGCATCCCGGTCGTCAAGCACCAGGCGCTGCCAGCGTACGACCCCCGTTCGGTTCAGGGTATCGGCGTCACCTACGCGACGTCGACGCAGGGCGCGGACCACACCGCCGGCTACACGATCACGGCCAACATCCTCGGCGTCGGCGGAACGGTGAACCCGCTCTCACCTGAGGGCCAGGTCACGCTCTCCAAAACGCTGCAGATCGCCACCGCGATGCTCGACTCGCTCGGGCTGTGCATCTTCGTCGCGTTCCCGGTGCTCGACATCCCCGAGGCGTTCGTCGCCATCCACGAGATGCTCGAAGCGCACACCGGCACCAAGTACGACATCGCGGCGCTCATGCAGATGGGCCGAGAGGTGCTGACGATGGAGCGCCTCTACAACGAGCGCGCCGGCTTCACCAGCGCTGACGACCGCCTGCCGGAGTTCTTCCGCACCGACAAGCTGCCGCCGCACGATGCGCTGTTCACCGTCACTGACGCCGATCTCGACTCGGTCTTCGACTTCGTGCCAGAGACCGCCAAGGAGATGGGCCTCCAGTAAGTTCGCTTCCGGACGGACCCGCACCGAGATGGTGCGGGTCCGTTCTGCATTCGAGGAGTACGCTGAAACGATGAACGTCGATATCGCGCTGTTCGCATATCTCTCCGACTACCAGCCCGACGGAAAGGGTGGGCGCGGTGCGCGTCCGTTCGCGCTCGAGCCGGGTACCACTGTTGCAGACATCATCAGGACGCTCGGTCTGCCCGATGAGCCGCGGGTGGTGTTCGTCAACGGGCGCCACGCTGCCGATGAGGCACTCCTTGCTGAGGGCGACCGGCTCGCGATATTCCCGCCCGTTGCGGGTGGCTGAGCGAATTGGCTGACGGACCCACGTGCTTCGAGCCACTCGAGCCCAACGACGACCCGGCACTTCGGGCACGGCTCGCGGCATCGCACGTCGCGATCATCGGTTGCGGCGGGCTTGGCAGCAACGCCGCGGCGATGCTCGTGCGCTCCGGCGTCGGCGAGCTCACCATCATCGATTTCGATGTGGTCGAGGAGTCGAATCTGAATCGGCAGATGTTCTTCCGTGATCAGTTGGGGCTCCCCAAGACCGAGGCGCTCGCCGAGACGCTGCTTCGGATTTCGCCGAACCTGACGCTGCATTCGTATCAGGAGTGCGTGAACGCCGAGAACCTCGTGGGCCTCGTCGGCGGCGCGGACGTCGTCGTCGAGGCCGCGGATCGAGCCGAGGTCAAGGCGATGATCGCGAACGCCGCTCTCGCCAAGCTGCCCGACACGCCGCTCGTCAGCGCGTCCGGACTTGCCGGCTTCGATTCGGCCAATGACGTCGTGACCGAGCGCATAGGGGACACCTTCTACCTCGTGGGTGATCTTCGAAGCGACGTGCGACTCGGACATTCACTGTTCGCGTCGCGGGTCATGGTGGCTGCGGCGCACGAAGCCCATGCGGCGATACGCATCCTCCTCGGGTACCCGGAACCGTAGGCCGCGCGCGCACTGGCCACGCACGGGTATGATGAGTCGCAGGTGGCCGCGTCGAATCCTCACGCGAGTCCGCCCAACCAAGGGGGATCCATGGCTGACGAAGCGCATTCGCTCGCCGTATTCATCGACTTCGAGAACCTCGCGCTCGGGCTTGCCCCGCGCGGGGGTGGTCGCCGCACCAAGAAGACCGACGTCCTGGACATGAAGCGCGTACTCGAGCGGCTCGTGGAGAAGGGCAAGGTCGTCGCGAAGCGCGCGTACGCCGACTGGGCGCGGTTCAGTGAGTACTCGCAAGGGCTGCACGAGCTCGGGATCGAGCTGACCGAGATTCCCGAGCGCGGCATGACAGGCAAGAACTCTGCCGACATCCGGCTCGTGGTAGACGCGATGGAACTCAGCTATGCGAAGGAGCACATCGACACGTTCGTCATCGTGTCCGGGGATAGTGATTTCACCCCGCTGGTGCTCCGCCTCAAAGAGAACGGCAAGACGGTCGTTGGCGTGGGCATGAAGGATTCGACGAGCGACCTCCTCGCGGCCAACTGTGACGAGTTCATCTATTACGAGGACATCGGTGCAGCATCGGGCGGTGCGCCCGATCTGGGCCAAGACATCCCGAAGAAGAAGCGACCTGCCTTCAAGTTGCTGTTCGAGACGATGGAGGCGCTCCAGCGCGAGAACGTCGGCGTGATGCATTCGTCGCTGCTTAAAGACACCATCAAGCGTAAGCAGCCCCAGTTCTCCGAGTCGAGCTATGGCTACCGCTCGTTCAGCCAGCTGCTCGAAGACGCGCAGAAGCTCGGCTTCATCGTGCTTTCGAAAGACGCGCGCTCGGGTACGTACGTGGTAGACGGGTTCGCGAGCTAGACCGAACACCTGCGCGTGATGCTCGTCACGATGCCTTCGAGTGGTCGCTCAAGAGGCGTTTCCTCATGACCGATGGTACACTCGTAGGTGGTCTTGAACTGAACACGCCCACCTGTAGCACACATCGAAGCCGAGGCGGAATCGACCATGCGTCACTCGCGATACATTCGCAGCGTCATTCTCGGCGCACTCATCCTGAGCGTACTCGCGCCAGCGGCTGCTCTTGGCATCGCTCGCGACACCGTTCTCGCGCGCGGCAAGGTGTGGGTCGACAAGAACGTCCCCTACAGCCAGACCCGCTACGCCCGTATCGATGGGCGCATGATCGCCACAACGGCTACGCCGAGTCCCAGCGCGTTGGGCTATCGGACGGACTGCTCGGGATTCGTCTCGATGTGTCTCGGAATCACGTACAGCAGCGGCAAGCCGCTTTCGCGTACCACCCGCGATCTCTACCCCTCGGCGTTGACCACCGTGTCCAAGGCAGCGGTGTTGCCAGGCGATGTGGTGCTGCGCACCAAGCAGCCGGGGCACACGATGATCTTCGTCGGCTGGGCAGATGACGCGAAAGACGACTTCATCGCCTATGAGGAACGGGGGAGTTCGACGGGTACGGTGCGCACTGTGCGCGACTACTCCGACTCGCTGTCGTACGGCTATCGCCTCTACCGCTACAAGAAGATTGACGACTTCTACGTCGACTGTCAGCAGACCATCTACGGAACGACGCGTTACGAGACGGCCGTGGCTGCGACGCGGGCGACCTACCCGGCCACTTCCACGGCGGCGGTGAGTTCGCTTGTCGTGGCGAGCGGGGAAGAGTGGCCCGGCAATCTCGGTGGTGCAGCTATCGCCGGCGCGGGCGGCGGTCCGCTGCTGTTGGTGTCCAAGACCTCCCTGCCCGCAACTACCAGCGCCGCCATCAAGCGGCTTGCTCCCAAGCGCGTGTATGTGATGGGAGACAGCTCAATCGTGTCGACGGCGGTCGCCTCGCGCATCGCTTCGCTTGGCGTGGAGGTCGTGCGCGTGCAGGGCAAGGATCGCTTCGTCACAGCAGCCGAGGGCGCTCGTGCGTCGGCTGCAATCATGAAGGCGCGCAAGAAGGCGCCGGTCGACACCGCATACCTCGTGGGCCCGGACGCCTACGGAAGTGGGCTGGCCGCGGTGCCCGCCGCCTCCAAGACGGGGCGTCCCATCCTGCTCACGCACCGCTACACGGTCCCCGCGGCGACGCTCTCGGCCCTCAAGACGCTGGGCATCAAGCGGATCTACGTGGTGGGCAGCGACTATCAGGTCTCGAGGTCCTTGGTTGCGACGCTCAAGAAGCGTGGGTTCATTGTGAGCCGGCTCTGGGGTCCCACTCGCTATCACACGGCGCTGGTGGTCGCGCAGCACAGCACGAAGATACCGGGCGCCGGTCTTGGCTGGAGTGGACTCGGCGTTTCCTCGGGAAGCGATTTGACCGGGCTGCTCACCTGCGCCGTCGCACAAGGTCAGGCCGGCTCGGTGATGCTGAGCACTCCGGGTGACAAGCTGTTCTCCGGTGCGGCGAGCGAGATTGCCGCCCGCAAGTTCACTGTGGGCAAGGTGCGCGTCTATGGCAGTTTCGTCGCGGTCGAGCTTCCCGTGCGAACGGCCATCGCCAAACTGATGCGCGCCAAGTGACCGACCGCCTCGACTTCTTCGCACCCTGTCCGCGTGGCACCGAAGCGCTGCTCGGCGACGAGCTGCGCTCACTTCGCGTTCGCGGCGTGCGACCGCTGACCTCCGGTGTGTCGTTCAGCGGCGAGCTGCGCAGCGCGTATCGTGCCCTGCTGTGGTCTCGAATCGCGTCTCGGGTCCTGCTCACCCTCGCGCGTGTTCCGGCGGACAGCGCCGACGCGCTCTACGAGGCCGTGCGAGCGTTGCCGTGGGAGGATCACGTGCGGGCGGACGGCACGATCGCCGTCGACGCCGGTGGCATGAACGACGCACTGCGCAACACGCAGTTCACTGCCGTTCGCGTGAAGGACGCTATCGCCGATCGCTTCACCGAGCGTTTCGGCAGACGCCCCAACGTGGATACGGCCGCGCCCGACCTGCTCGTCAACGTGGTCCTGCGTGGCGAGAAGGCCGTCATCTCAATCGATCTGTCCGGGCCGCCGTTGCACCAGCGTGGCTACCGGGAGCCGGGCGTCCAAGTCGAGGCGCCGATGAAGGAGAACCTCGCTGCCGCGATGCTTGCCGTGGCCGGATGGCGAGACATTGCCAAGGCCGGCGGTGCGTTCCTCGACCCGATGTGCGGTTCCGGCACGCTCGCCATCGAGGCGGCGATGATCGCCGGTGACATCGCGCCGGGGCTCACGCGCAGGCGTTGGGGCATCACCGGCTGGCTCGCGCATGACGCAGCGCTCTGGGCGCAGATGCGAGAAGATGCCGCCGATCGCCGAGAGGCCGGACTCGCGACGCTCGTGCCAATCGCGGCGAGCGACTCGGATCCGCGCGCCATCGCAGTCGCCACGAACGCCATCCGCCGAGCAGGGCTCGAAGGCGCGATCGCACTGAGCACACGCGAGCTGGCGAACGTCGAAGCACCGATCACCGCTGAGGGTGCGCACGCGCCAAGCGGGCTGCTCGCCACGAATCCGCCGTACGGCGAGCGTCTCGGCTCTCGCGCCGCGCTGCCCGCGCTCTATGCCGAACTGGGCGAGGTCGTGCGCTCATTGGGCGACCAGTGGACGCTCGCCGTGATCACTCCCGACGCGAATCTGGGTCGCGGGCTCTCGCTCACGCCAGTCCGCGAGCACACGCTCTTCAACGGAAAGATCGAGTCGCCCGTGCGCGTGTTCTCGGCGGGCGTGCAGGAGGTCGCCGAGACGGCGGCCGCCGAGGGTGGTGCAGAGGTGGTCGAGCAGCAGCGCCGTGGAGACGAACCTTCGACGCCACGGCCCGCCCGCATCCTCGATGCATCGGCCGAGGCGTTCGCGAACCGGCTGCGAAAGATGACGCGCCACACCGAGAAGTGGGCGCGCAAAGCCGGCGTTACCTGCTACCGGGTCTACGACGCCGATCTGCCCGACTACTCGGTCGCCATCGACGTCTACAACGGCTCGGGCGCCGACGAGGGCAGGCGCTGGATCCACATCGCCGAGTACGCGCCGCCACCTCAGATCGATCCCGCCAAGGCGCTCGGGCGCCTCGACGACGTACTCGCCATCGTGCCCGAGATCCTCGGCGTCGATGAGCGCGACGTCTTCCTCAAGATCCGCGAGCGTCAGCGTGGCACCTCGCAGTACACGCGATTCGCCCGCACGAACGTCACGGGCGCCGTCGATGAAGCGGGGCTGCACTTCGACGTGAACCTGTCCGACTACCTCGACACCGGTATCTTCCTCGACCACCGCATCACCCGCGGGATGGTCCGTGACATGGCTTCCGGGACGCGATTCCTCAACCTCTTCGCCTACACCGGCACCGCGAGCGTCTATGCGGCGGCCGGGGGCTCGAGGCAGACGACGACGGTCGACCTGTCCGCTACGTACACCGAGTGGGCCGGCCACAACATGGCCGCGAACGGCTTCGGTGGCACCGAGCACCGGCTCATCCAGGCCGACGTGCTTCAGTGGCTCGAGGCAGCACTGCGCGCCGAGGAGCGCTTCGACCTCGTATTCTGTGATCCTCCCACGTTCTCCAACTCCAAGCGCATGGTCGATACCTGGGACGTCCAGCGTGACCACGTGCACCTCATCACCCGGATCTGCCGGCTGCTCGCACCGGGCGGCACGCTCGTCTTCTCCTGCAACCGCCGCAAGTTCGCGCTCGATGCGCCCGCGCTCGAAGCCGCGGGGCTGGCGATCGAGAACGTCACAGCGGCCACCATACCCCGCG
>JAAXWY010000067.1:2412-9598 GCA_013334745.1 Coriobacteriia bacterium | reverse complement strand
TCAGCGCCACTCTCGAAGCCGGCGTCCACCAACGTGCCGTCGGCGGCCAGCGCGGGCAGCGCGAACGCGAGTGCGAGGACGAGTGCGAGTGAGACTGCCAGCGCGAATGACGCCAAGCGCCGAATGCGAGTCACGGACCCCAAGTTCCCACCCATATGACGACCCCTTCCAAAGGGCGTTATGACCCGAGGAAGGAGACGCGTAGCCCTTGGCAGGGGCATCGATAGGATGGTCTGGAGTGAAGAAAACTACGTGACCGGCCCACACGTTCCTTCACCGGGCCGGTCTCACCACTGGCTCCCCGTCGTCACTGCAAGGTGACCGATTATTGCCGACGGATCAACGCCTCCCAAGTGGATTCAGAGTAGTCCCTGCAGCGCTCACAATCAACCGCATCAAGCACGAATTGTGAGATTCGTCACACTGTCCGCGGGCCATTCGACAACGCCACGCCGCCATGAGAGAGCGCCCGCCGCCATGGTGGCAACGGGCGCTCGTCATCCTCGCTTCGGGCAGTTGCCTACTTCCAGTAGCGGATGCCCTCAACCTGGGTCGATGGGTGCGGCGCGCAGTTGGCGGAGCACGCATCGACGACCCAGTATCCGCTGCCGAGATACGTCTTGAAGCGGAAGCCAACGACGCTCTCGGAACGGTACTGCGGCGGGTCGGTCACATAGCCGATCAGACGCGGACGCACCCAGCCGTGCGGAATCCTGACGTGGCACGAGATGCACTTGCGCTGATCGCCTGTATACGAGCCACCCCAGTGATTCTGGACGTTGTGGATCGGATTCTTGCTCGACATGTCGTGGCACTTGGTGCAGATCAGGTTGCTCGGGCTGGGCGCCCCGCTCTGGAAGTAGTACAGCTTCGCGCTCTCCCATGACCCGGAGTACTCGGGATCCATCATGAACGGCTGCGACGAGCCATGGGGGCCCTTGGCGCCCGCGACCGAGCCACTCGAGTGACAATCCGAGCAGGTCATCGCCGAATTCGGTGTCCAGCCCGGCTTGAGGTTGTTCCAGAACTCCAGGCCGATCGTGTACCCGTCGGCCGCGGTGAAGCTGGTGCGCACTCCCCCGCCCGGGATACCGAGCACGTTGTGATAGCTCGCGTTGTTCGGATTGAACTCGCGCGAGAGGTCCGAGGCGCCCCTGCCGTTGCTGCCACCCGTCGTCGGCAGCGACGTGACGCTGGTGTGGCACTTGAAGCAGACGTAGGCCTCAGCATCACGAGCGTCGCCCGTCAGGCGAATCGGGCTGTACGAGCTAGCGGACTCGCCGGGGGTATCGGACCACGCAGGCACGACGCCCGTCGCGCCACGCATCGCTCCGCCGACCGCGGTTCCCGTCGTGTGCGTGCCCGGCTGTGCGGCGTGAGCATCGTGGCAGTCGACACACTCGGCGTGACGGTTGCCGACGCCGACGCCCTCAGTCGTCTCGGTGTCGCGGTGAACCGCCTGGATGCCGGTGGTCGGGTGGCCGTACGTCGAGGACATCGAGCTCGCGACGTCCTGTGCACCCGGCGCAGCCTTACCCACCGTCCCGTTGCCGTGGCACTGCAGGCACAGGTTCTCCTCGAACGCAGCGCCGCTGCGGTTGTCACGTTCACCGACGGTGCCGCCAGCGAACGTATCGGGCTTCGTCCACGCCAGCAAGCTCGAGTTGTCCGAGCCGTGCGGATCGTGACACGTCTCGCACGTCGCCTTGGTGCCGCCCGTGGTGTAGTGACCGGACTGCTTGAACGACGCGCCCGGCACGTCCTTGTTCCATCCCGCGAATGAGATGCCCTCCAGCGGTGATGAGAAGCCGACGGTGTACGGGACGGTGGCTCCACCGGCGACCGCCTCGCTCGTGTGGCAGCGCAGACAGAAGTCGGTGGTAGACCCATCGCCCACCGTGCTCATTGGCGCGCTTGTGTCGCGCGGATCCGAGACGCGGCTCATATCCCATGCCGAGCCGTCGCCCTTCGCCACGCTGTGAGCGTTGTGGCAGCTTACACAGGTCATCGAGCCGATGCGCTCGAGGCGCTCGTCTTCAGCCGTTGCGATGAAGAGCGGAAGCGTCGGCAGCGTGCCCACGCCATCGGTCTTGGTGCGTAGCGCGAACTGCAGCTTCGGCCACTCGTCGACCGAGAGCGACGTCAGGTCGATGCTGCCCGGCTGGGTGATGTTCGTGAAGCCCGGGATCGGCACATAGCTGGAGCCATTCCAGCCGCGGACCTGTGCGTAGCTATCCGCAGGCGCTCCATCCGACCATGCCCACGATGCGGTCTTCCAGCGATCCGCTCCGCTTTCGGCGATGGCCTCGGGAGCCAGGTACACGCCCTCGCCATTGCCGCAGGTGATCGACCAATTCGTGATCCGCGGCGTGCGGTAGGGATCGCTCGTCGACAGGTCACCGCGTAGCCGCAGCTTGGTCCACTCGGTCGCACTCAGCCCCGAGAGGTCCGCGCTACTGCCCGGCATGTTGCTGAAACCGGGAATCTCGACCCACTCTGAGCCGTTCCAGCCCTCGAGCGTCACGGTCGCGGTAGCCACGCCCGAGATGTTCGATGCGACCCACGCTGCACCGCCCCAGGTGGCGGACTCCGCCGGAGCCTGGGCAACGGTCGAGTACCGTGACTCGGCTTGCGAGGGGTACCCGGTGCCTACCTGGCTAAACAACCCGGCGGGCGTGTCGAGGAACTTGATGGTGCCGTAGCCATCGGCGACGAGCGGACTTGTCGGGATGGTGGACCACTGCGCAGGCCATGAGGATGCGTTGAGCGGGTCGGCCGGGATGTCGATGCGCGACGTGAATCGGCCGGTACCGTTGTCCCACGCGTAGAGGCGATCCTGGCCGTCGGTCTCGAACTGCGGCGTCGAACCGATGGCGAGGCCCACGCTCGTCGAAGTCGGCCACGGCGCAATGGTGACGGTGGAGGAGCCGGAGCGCGCGACCACCATGCGCCGCCAATGCTGACCGCCCTTGTAGACCGACTGATCCTGCAGGCCGAACAGGTAGTCGTGACCACCGCGGTTGACGACCTGCAACTTCATCAGCCAGTCGTAGTCGGCGACATAGGGCCAGGCGAACTCGGTGTTGCGGGTGGCCGTGATCGTACCGACCTGTGACCGCGGCGCGTCGATGTAGTAGAGGTAGCCGTCGCCGGTGTTCGTGCGGGAGAGCCACGGACCGTACGAGTTCTTGTCGATGAGCCAGAGGCGGTCGAGCTCAGGCGAGTACGCCACGCTCGACGCGGTCCCGAGGTAGAACGGCTTGCCGGCGAAGTTCGTGACCGAGAACGTCGAGATGATCTGCTGCGTCGTGATGTCCATGACCTTGATGGTCGTGGGGTTCGTTCCGTTGTTGTATGAGTACGGGATGTACACGACGTTGTGTGCCGAGTCGACCACGCCGTTGTAGGGCATCGTGTCGGTCGGCGCCGAGGTGAACGTCGACGCGGGAGGCAGGCCGGGCGTCCAGTCGACGCGACCGATGCGGTACGTCGTGGCCTCGTAGGAACCCAGAGCCTGCAGCGTGGTCGAGCCGGACAGCGCGTTCGCGCCCATCGTGAAACCGGTGAGGTCCTGCGGATCCCACCCACCGTTCCACTCGTTGGTGGCCGGGTCATACTGCGCGATCTTCGTCAGGTTACTGAAGCGGAAGAACTGGTACATGAGCGGCCCGCCGGGGAACGGACGAGAAACGGTGCCGGTCGTGAGCGTGGATGCCGCGAGCGCCTCGGAGACGACCACGGCGCTGTCGGTGCGCAGGTACGCCGGTGCGGGGTCGTAGGCACCCACCTGAACGACCTTGCGCGTGCCCATCGTGCCGCCCGGATACGTGCGCTTCGCGGTGACCTTCCACTGGCTCAGGCGCGGCGTCGTGTAACGGTCCGAGGAGGTGTCCATCGTCGCCACTACGCGCAGCTTGGACCACTGAGCGGTCGACAGCGCGGAGAGGTCGATCGGGCCGCTCGTGCTCTCGAGACCGGGAAGTGGCAGGAAGCTCGACCCGTCCCATCCTTCGACCGACACCGTGACGCGCGTTCCGTTTGCAGCCGTCGACTTGAAGCTGAGCGCACCCCAGCTCGAGGCAAGTGCGGGCGCGTTGACCTCAGTCGATACCGAGCCGGTCCACTCATAGCCGTAATGCGTGCGATCCGGCGGCTGCACCGAGCCCAAGAATGACAGCGCGTAGCCGTCAGGCGAGCTCGGCGCGGCGGGCAGCTGCTCCCACTCGCCCCAGGCGCCGGCGACCGGGTCGCTCGGGATAAGGATGCGCTTGATGACGTTGCCGTATGCGCTGTACAGGTACTGTCCGCCGTCCCACGCGAGCTCGAGGTGACTGTCGGGCGTGCCTGCCCCCCACGGGTAGAGTCCGAGCGAGGTGACGGTCGGCGAGGTATCGCCGAGTCCGCTGACAATCTGCAGCTCGTCGACGTTGGTGCCGTTGCGGCCCATCACGAAGAGGTAGTCGCTGCCACCGATCGTCGCGCGCTGCATGCGCGTCGAGACGGTGGTGTTGCCGGTCGCGCCATCACCGCCGTTGGTGACGAAGACGCCGGTGTCCGTAGCCATCGCGGGCGAGCCTACCGTGCTCGGCGAATCGATGGTGTAGAGCCGACCGTTGGGAACGACCGCGTTGCTGCCGCCCACCGGGTTCTGGCCGTTGCGATTGATGATGAACAGCTTGTCGGTCTGCGGGGAGTACGCGATCGATGCGCCGGTCCCCAGGTTCATCCACTCGCTCGCACTGGCCTTGAGCTGCACCGAGTCGGCGGCGCCCGAGTCCATGTTGCGGCGGAACACGTCGAGTGAGTTGCTGCCGTAGTCCCAGTACACCGAGGAGTGCGCCTCGTCGACGGCGACCTCGCCGCCTTCCCCACCGGGGCCGTAGAAGCCGGGCCCGGTGCCCAGATCGGTCCACGTCCCGGGGTTGGAACGGTCACCCTGCTCGAATCGGTACATGCGCCACACGTAGTCCACGGTGTTGAGCATGAACTGGTGGACCTTGCCCTTGTACATGAACACGGACTTCACGTCGGAACCGTGCGGGTCCACCAGGCCGACCATCGGGATCTCGTACTCGTCGCCGTTCCAGACGCCGGTGTTCAGGTTGTAGTTGTGCGAGGTCTTGTTGAGCCAGTACGACTCGTTGGTCGTATCGGCCACCTGCGCGAGCAGACGGGGCGCGGCAGGGAACGTGACGACCCAGCTTGCGTCGGCAAGCCTCGGCGTGTTCGAGCCGAGATCGAGCGTCGCGTTCACGAAGGTGTCGGCGGCGAACTCGGCGTAGCGGTCCTGCTCCATCGCCACGACCGTCTCGGTGACGACATCGGTGCCGCCGGCGTTGATCGGGTGGCTGCTCGTGCGAGCGAACTCGGCCTTCACGTCTCGGCCGTTCCACGCGAACGGCGCGGTGCCGACACTCGCCGTCTCAGCGCTGTCGGCCGAGTGGCAGCGGAAGCACAGCTTGGACTGGTTGTCGTCGACCGCAGGCGTCAGCCCGGTGCGATACGCGACGTGGCCGGTGGCCTCGTCGGACCGGTGGTCGTGGCACGCCTCGCACTGCCGGCCGGTGTCGACGCTCGCGACGCTGCCGGCGGTCACCGCCATGCCGTGGGCCGAGGATGCGTACGAAGCCGAGACGCTGTGGCACTCCTCGCAGTCAGCGTTCGACGACTGCGTCATGTTGGAGTGCGGGAGGGTCGCATGACAGGCGACGCACGTGCCGTCCCAGCCGTTGACCAGCGTCAGCACCTTGGCGTGGCACGCGTTGCACGAAACGGCCGTGCGGCCACCCGTCGTACGCGCATGCTCGGTGGTCAGCGACGTCTCGTGGCAGTTGCCCAGGCACGACGCGCTCGCGCCTGGCACCTGGTGTGCTGTCGACAGCCCGCTGTGCATCTCGGTTGCCGATCCGACCGCGTGGCATCCGTCCTCGACGCATCCGCCGTCCCACGACCCGGCCAGAGCGGTCTTGGGAGTCGGATGGCACGCCGCGCAGCTCGAAGCCGCCGAGGATGACGTCGGCTTGGCGTGCTCGCCGAGCAGACTCGTGTCGTGGCAGTCGGCGCATGACGCGCCGGTATCGGCAAGCTCTGTCGCACCGGCGGTGGCGTCGTGGCGGTCGGGCACGATCGGGCTGTTGGGCTGGTACGGCGGCGGGTAGGCGCCCACACGCAGCCAACCGACCGATGTCAGCAGCGCGTTGTCGGACTCGGCGTCGTCTGAGAACACCGTCGTACCGGTGCCGTCGGTGATTGCGATGTCATCGATCGCGAGTCCCGCATAGTTGTAGTAGCGATCCGTGACGTACCGGAAACGGATGGCCGCCTCCTGACCCGCGTACGCGCTCAGGTCGAAGGTAGCGGGAATCCAACCGCCGGACATGCCGTTGATGCCGTTGCCCAGATTCAGGCCGTTGGGATCGCTTGTGGTGGTGATGTCGCCCGCGATGGAATCCCACGTCACACCGTCGGTCGAGACTTCGACGTAGCCGTAGTCCTTGCCGGACTCCGCCGAGTAGTTGGTCATGAACTCCAGCGTCGCCGACGCGGGAACCGTCATCGTCTCAACCTGAAGTGTTGTGTCGTTCAGCGAGCCAGCGGTGGAGCGCAGGCCGGCGTACCACATCTTTGCGCCCGCATAGACCGGGATCGGGTCGGGCGGAACGTTGGTGATGCCGAAGTAGTCTGTGTGGCAGAACTGGCAGTCGTAGTTGGTCAGCGCTTCGTTCCAGCCGCCTGGCGGGTTCTCGGCGTAGTAGTCGCCCACCGCGGCATCCGCCGGATCGTTGAGGTATTTGATGTTGTTGTGGTGCATGTAGCTGACGTCGCCACCCCAGCCGCCCTCGTGGCAGGTGACACAGGCGGTCGTGGGCGTCACGCCCTCACCGTGGCAGGTGACGCAGCCGCCGGTACCGGCATGCACGTTGGCGTGCAGCTGGGACACGTCGGAGATGTCGTGGCAGTACATGCCGGGCAGGCCCTCGCAGCCGTAACCCGAGTACGCCGAGCCGGCGCCGGTGTCGTTACCAGCGTGCGTGCCGGCAGGGACGGTGTGGCGCTTGACCGAGTGACACGCCGAGCAGGTCTTGTCCCATGGCTGGACCGAGTCGACCATGTCGGCATGACAGTCGGAACAGGCAGCGGTGGTGTGAACCTGACCAAGCGTCGCCGGGTGGCAGGTGCCCGCACA
>JAAXWY010000067.1:0-2402 GCA_013334745.1 Coriobacteriia bacterium | reverse complement strand
TCGCGGCGGTGTGTGCCTCTGCGGTGTAGCCGTGCGTGCCGACCGCCTTGTCCTGGTGGCAGCCGGTCGAGCCGGCTCCACACGAGACCGCCGCGAACGGCGTCGGGCGGGCGTCCTTCGTGGTGTGGCAGCCGACGTTCGCGCACGAGGCGTACTTGGGTGCGCCACCCTTGCGCGTCGTGGCGTGAAGCAGCGCGAGGTCGGTACCGACGTGGCAACCGCTGCCTGAGTCCGCGCAGCCGTTGGCTGTCGAGACGACGTGCACGGTGCCGTAGGCGTCGTGCGTGGAGGCCGAACCGGTGTCATGACACTGGACGCAGGTCTTGGCCGACCAGTCGCCCGAGATGACGGTCTTGGAGCCCAGCGTGGTGTCCGTGTGGCACTCTGCGCACGTGACCGAGCCGCCGGCGGCCGAGACGGTCGCGTGAGCCGTGGCCAGAGTGGCCGAGTGGCACGTCGAGCACTCCTTGCCGCCCGCAGCGACGGTGCCGTCGGCACCCGTGCCCTGCTCGGCGGCGGTGAACGGCGCGGCGGT
Organism: Coriobacteriia bacterium; assembly: GCA_013334745.1. Taxonomy (NCBI): domain Bacteria; kingdom Bacillati; phylum Actinomycetota; class Coriobacteriia; species Coriobacteriia bacterium. Next base: position 1,867 of record JAAXWY010000067.1, on the reverse strand, counting down.
GTGCGTCGTCTCGGAGTAGTGGTTATCGGCGGCCGGGGTGTAGGCGTGGGCGCCGACATCAGTGGCGTTGTGGCAGTCGGTACACGTCGAGGTCTTCGAGAAGTTGTTCGTGCGCGTGTGGCAGATGGCGCACTTCTCCATGTCGGCCATCGCGCCATGAGCGATGGAGAGGTCCGTTCCGTGGCACTCGGTGCATTCAGCCGCAGCCGGGGTCAGCGCGTGGCGCGGGTTGTACGCCTCATGCGTGGACCCGTCGTGGCACACGCCCGTGCAACGGGCGGTGGCGTTGGCCCAGTCGATGCGAGTGGGATTGTCGTTGCCGTGGCACAGCTGACATGTGTTGGCGTACTGCGGGAACTCGGCGCCTTCGCCCACGAAGATCGCGTGGACGTCCGCGAGGTCCTTGCTGGCCGGGTGGCACCCGGTTCCGAAGCATCCGGAGGTCGTGGGGCTCGTGTGCTTCATGGCATAACCAACGTGGTAGTCGGTACCGGCCGTGGCGTGGCATCCGCCGGCCTGGCCACACGTCTGCAGCACGGGCTTGGCACCCTGCTTTGACGCGTCGTGGCAGCCGGCGAGAGTACATCCGCCGCTCGCGTCCTTGTGCATCGCATGAACGTCGTAGGTGGTGTGACAGCCGGCGCCGCTCGCGCCGCAGCCCGCGCTCGAGCCCGTGATCACGACAGGCGCGCTGACACCGTGCATGGGCGCCGAGGACCCGGCGGTGTGGCAGTCGGCGCACGCGTTGGTCGACCAGTTCGCGCCCACCTGAGCAGCACCGGTGGCACGCGTGTCGTTGTGGCACTCGGCGCATGCGACGGTGGTGCCGTACGGCGAACCCGAAGCCGTTGCGATGCCCGCATGCTGAGCAGACAGGCCGCCGGTCGCCTCATGGCACGTGGCGCACGTGGCGCTTGCGGTACCCCCGCTCGACACGGTCTCAGTCATGCCCGTTGCGGCGTGAATCGTCGCCGAGTAGTGCGCGGCGCCGAGGTTGGCGGTGTTGGGCGCACCCGAGTAGGTGCCGTCATGGCACGTGACGCAGTCGCGAGTGCCCGAGTAGCCCGCCTTCGACGGCGAGGTGTGACAGGCGCCCGAGAGGCAACCGGTCGTGGGGTGGTAGGTCACGATCGAAGTGTGCGACGGGTCGGTGCCGTGACAGCCCGCACCTGAGTTGGTGCAGCCGGTGTCACCGGCAGCGTTGACGTCCGAGCCACTCGTGAACGTGTGCATCGAAGCGTGATCGGCACCTGGGTGACACGCGGTGCAGGTGGTCGTCTTCGTGGCGATAGCCGCGATGACAGCACCATCCGTCGATCCGTGGCAGGTGTCGCAGACGATCACAGCGCCACTGTTGGTGGTGCGCCCGTTGTGCTCGATGGTGACCGACGAGTTGTGGCATCCGACCGCGGTGCACGTCACTCCGGTCACGGCCGTGTGGAACTCACTGGGCGTACCCGCATGCCCCCAGCTGACCTCGTGGCAGTTCGCGCAGGGGTGCTCGTGCTCGTCGAGCGCCGAGCCCGGTATGTGGCAGCTGTCGCAGTTGACGTAGGTCACAGGCATCTCAGAGCCGGCGACGGTGATCGGTGTGAAGGCGGCGGCGATGGTGTGGGGTGCGGTGACGTTAGAGAAGGTGTAGGTCGAGAGTGCACCGACACTTGAGCCGTCCACGGTGACGCTTGCGATCTGGTAGCCGGAATCAGCGGTGATGGTGTAGGTCCTGTTCGCACCGGATGCGACAGACATCGCGCCGACAGGTGAGATCGAGCCGCCGGCACCCGCTGAGGACGTGATGGTGTAGCTCGAGGCGGGGATGGCGGAGAAGGTGGCGGCGATGGTGTGGGGTGCGGTGACGTTTGAGAAG
>JAAXWY010000066.1 GCA_013334745.1 Coriobacteriia bacterium | reverse complement strand
GCGCTCTGCGCCGGCGTACTGCGCTGCGACGCTGCCGAGCAGCACAACGGTGTCGAGATAGACGTGCGGGTTGAGCAGGCTGACCGCCAGCGTCGCGACAAGCACCGCCGAGACGGTCGCGGGCGCATCCGGCGCGTCGTCGGCGGCTGACAGCACCGTCGGTCGCAGGGCGGCGCGAAGCGACATCACGCCGTAGCCAGCGAGGAACAGCGCGCCGCCCCACGCCGCGATCGCGGTCACGAGCGGGAATGCACGCACGAGCGAGCCGAACCCGAGGGCGCCGGCCGCGATGAGCACCCAGTCGCAGACGACGCAGACAGCGACAACGAGCGCCACGTGCTCGCGCTTGAGACCCTGTCGCAGCACGAACGCATTCTGCGCGCCGATGGCGATGATGAGGCCAGCGCCGATGCCGAAACCCGCCAGCCCTGCCGTCATGCCGGTCACCGTCGCCACCTCGTCTCAACCTCTGCGTCACGAAGCAACGATGCTACCACCACACTTGGTTATGCAGTCGTTGCCATTTTGCTATCCCAATCGGTCAGTTTCGAGAGTACGCTGGTCAGCGGCGGTGCGGGTGGCGCCCGCCTTCTGATTCTGAGGGGGTTCGAATCCATGTTCGCTCGAAAGGCGTTCTCACGCTTCGCGCTTGCGCTCGCGTGCGCGGTCGCGATTCTCGCGCTCAGCGCGACCGCGGCACTCGCGGGCCCGGCCGGTCCTGGACCGACGCTTTCCGTCGACCAGCTCCAGTCGGCACTCGATGCCAACGACGGCATGCTCAACGGCTATCTGAAGACGGTCGTCAAAGGCTCGACCATCGTCACGATCCCGGTCGAGGTGCTTGCCGTCACCACCGGCTACGGCACCGGACCGGTCGACATGTCTTCGCTCATTCTGTTTCGCGCAACCGGCCCCATCATCGACGAGATCAAGGGCATTGCGTCGGGAATGAGCGGCAGCCCGATCTACGTCGATGACGGCCCCACGTTCGGCATGATCGGCGCGCTGTCCTACGGCGACGCGTTCACGACCGGCGGCACGGGTCTCGCGACGCCGATCGAGGCGATGATGGCGATCCGCGAGAAGTACGCACCGATCTCGCTTCCCAGCGCGCTTTCCGAACCCGTCATTCTCGACGGTGAGGTCAAGAACAGGGTTGTCATCACACAGGACCCCGCTTCGTTCACGAGTGCGCCGAAGGGCACCATCGTCGCCCAGCCGCTTGGCGCGGTGTTCATCGGCGGAGTCAACCCGACGTCGAACATGTACAAGGCGTATGCGAAGTCACTGGCGTCGCGCGGCGTCGCCGTGGCCCCGCTCGCTGCTGGGCTGTCGGCCAAGGAATCCACCTACAACGCACCCTTCACCCCCGGCTCGGCCGTCGCCGTGCTCGCGGCGCGTGGTGATCTGTGGGCCGGCGGTATCGGCACGGTCACCTACACTCAGGGCGCAGACGTTCTGGCCTTCGGTCACCCGATGATGCAGGACGGTGACTCGGGTCTGTACCTGTGCAACGCGTGGATCGACGGCATCTGGCCGAGCACGTACTCCCCGTACAAGCTCGGTCGTCCCGCCGCAGTCCGCGGCACACTCACGCAAGACCGCCTCGCGGGCATCATGGGCGTCGACGGTCAGATGACCGAAGACGTGCCTGTCACCGCGACAGCGCGCTATGGCAGTGAGGTGGCGACCTCCGCCGTCTACCTGCCGCGCTTCGTCGCGGACTCGTCGGCCGACAACTACTACGGCATCGCCGCATTCAGCGCCTACATCGCCGGCAGCCGTCTGAGCAGGCTCGATGCGATCGAGAGCCCCGGCAGCGCCGTGACGACGACCACCATCGTGGTCAGCGACGGCGCCACCACCTACACGCTCGTTCGGCGCAATGTCTACTCGGATGCGTGGGACATCTCGATGGCGGTCGTGTCCGACGTCGATGACATGGTCAGCGAGTTCCAGTATGCGAACGACAACGGCATCGCGCACGCCGAGATACAGTCGATCGCTCTGGAGTCCGAGTTCTCGGCCGCCCAGCGCGAGGCCGAAGTTGTCGACGTGACCGTCGACGGCGGGGTTCGCAGTGGCGACAACACCGCGACGGTCTCGCTGCACGTGTACGGCGAAGTCGCCACCCAGACGGTGGAGATGCCCTTCGTCGTACCCGCTGACGTGCCGCCCACGGGCGAGCTCAACGTCTCGGCGGTCAATGGCTCGTACGAGGAGGACTACTCGGAGGATCTGTTCGACGAGTACGGCTACGAGTCGAGCATCGACCGTCGCACGGTCGCCGACGTGGTGGACGAGCTTTCGGACACGGTCGACAACACCGTGCTGACGCTCTCGTTCGCGCCCGAGGACTTGAGCGACTCCGAGGAGGAGACGCTCTCCATCGACTACGCGACGATTGAAACGACGCAGGCTACCGGCTGGGTCGTCTACAGCTCAATCACCAAGGCCGCTCCGCTCTTCACTGCCTACAGCTACGGCGCCGGCTTCCTCTCCTATGGACACACCGGCGAGATCGCATGCTCGATCGACGGCATGGAAGGCAGAGGCCTCGTGGTGGGCAGCGACGGAACGACGGCGACGGTCGACTGGGGCACGGGGACCTACACCACCGTGCCGCTGTACCAGAACACCTCGGTCGATCTGACCTTCCTCGGCAACGAGGACACACTGCCGGCGGTGCTCGACACGCCGGTCGACCTCGGCGTCAAGGCACGCGTGTCGTGCGCGACATCGAAGTCGACTCCCAAGCACGGAACCACCGTGACGCTGACCGCGAATGTCCTGCCTGCAGCCACCGGCGGCAGGGTCGCGTTCCAGCGCCTCAAGGGTTCGCGGTGGGTCACGCTCAAGACCGTGAGCGTGGGCGCCACCGGCAGGGCGACCTACCGGTACAAGCCGGCATCGGCAGGCACGGTAAAGGTGCGCGCCCGATTCACCGGTAGCGCCATGAACATGTCGAACAACTCGTCAGCGGTTACGCTCCGCGTGAAGTAGTACGCGCCACTGACACACGGAAGGCGCCCGGGGCGACATCGCTCCGGGCGCCTTTGCGTTGCACTCGGGTTCGGTACCGAGCCGGGTACAGTGCCTACTTCACGGTGAACGTCCTGCGAGCAGAAAGCCCTGCGTAGGCGCCGCTCGTCGTGGGCGTGTTCGCTATGACGCCCCAGGTGCCCCGAGTCGAGAGCTTGATCGTCTTGGAGTACGCCGAGCCCACGCCGCGCGACACATTGCTCGCCGAGTAGGTCTTGTACAGCTTCCACTTGCTTCCGACCTTGCGATACACCATCAATTTGGTCGAACCGCTCACGTACTGCCCGGTCGTTCCGGAGATGGTGAAGTTCACGTTGCGCGTGGGAGACGACGGCGAGACGACCGGCTTGGAAAGCGACGCGGTAGTGCGCTTAAAGTTGATCGTGTCGGAGAGCTGCTTCTCGTGTCCTGCGGCGTCGCGGTAGGCGCCGGTGACCCGCTTGGTCCCGTTGCCGCGCGGAAGCGTCACGACCGTGGTCGCAGCGTAGGGCTTGAACGATCCCCAGGTGCTCGGTGACTTGAAGCGCATCACACTCAGACCGCTCGCGGTGTCGGTGAGCGCCGAGTTCACGATGACGTGCAGTGAGTTCGTGGTGGAGGCACCGTTCCTGAGCTTCATGGTGCCGCTCGGAGCACGCGTGTCCACACGAACCGTCATCGTGGCGACGTCATCATCACCGAGATCGAACGCGCCGCGGTAGCTCAGGACGTGGGAGCCTTCCGGAGCGCCAACCAGCGCGTGTGCCGTGGTCGTAGCATCATCGGTGGCGTTGTCCCAGTGGTACTTCGTGACGCCGGCTCCGACTCGCGCAAGCCCGATCGTCGTCGCAGTCGTGAACCAGCCGCTCGCAGCCGGCAGCGCCGGCGTCGAGCTCGCAGTGACCGATGGCGGCGAGATCGTATAGCGATGGATGCCACGCCCGATTCCCGCAAGCAACTCCCTGCCGCCCGGCGCAGCGGCCACAGCGAGCGCACCATTGCTGCCCGAACCGATCTCCACCCACGAGGCGCCACCGTCACCGCTCCTGTAGAGCGGGCCGCTGGCAGTCGATACGAGGATGGCCCCGTCGTCGGTCGCGGTGATCTGGCTTGTCTGGTAGAGCGGGTACCCCGGCGTCGGCTCGAACGTCAGGCCGTCGTCGATGGAAACGGCAACACCACCCGCGCCGGCGCCGGCGATGAATACCCGACCCGCCGTATCGACGGCGAAGTACTTCATCCCCGCGTTCACGGACGCAGGTGTGATCGTCTCCCACTGGCTCGCGCCCGGGGCCAGCCGATAGATGTTGGGATCGACCCACCACGTGCTGAGCACAGATCCGTCATGAGCCAGCGCGACGCTGACTGCCTGTTGCGCGGAGGCGACAGGCAACCCGTCGGTCGGCAGAACCGTCCACGCCGAGTCACCCACGTGCGCTGCCAGCACCTGCTGATAGCCGCCGGCAACGGTGTAGGTTCCGTCAGTTGATGTGGACGTCGCGTACGTCCACGACGTGTTGTCGATGACGTAGTGCCAGGTCAGCGAGTCGGTTGTCTCCCACAGGCCGAAGTCCGTCGAGGCAAGCACCCGTCCGTCGGGCGTGCGCTGAAGGTCGTAGATGTTGCCGACGAGTCCTGCGGCGGCCACGGCTGTCCACGATTGCCCGTCATCCCGAGACACCCGCAAGCCCGCGTCCGTCAGCAAGTTCGCGTCATATTCGGCGACGGTGAAAAGCGAATCGTTGGGCCCAAACACCACGTTACCGTTGTAGATGGGCACGAGTCCGCTATTGGATTCGGACAGCGCCGTCACGCCCGGATCGGTCGTGCGGACGAACCCGCCTCCGTAGGAGCCGGCGATCAGCGTGGAGCCGTTGATGGCGAGTGACGAGACGACGCCGCCGTTCGCTCCACCACCTATGTTGGTCCACCCGGTGGTCCCATCGGCCGAGCGGAAGATCCCATCGCCGTTGGTGGCGACATCGACCGCACCGGACGCCTCGCCCACGATGCTGCTAGGCGGCTGATCCGAGTTGAAGACCTTGGTCCAGGATGCGCCACGATTCGTCGAGCGATACACACCGCTGCCTCCGGTGGCATGCCAGACCGTCGCCCCGAACCACAGTCCGTAGACATGCTGGTCTGTTGGGATGCCGTTGTCTTGCTGTACCCAGTGATCGCCGTCATCCGTTGACACCCACAGCCCACCGCCGATGCCTGCGCTGCGGGCGGCACCGGCGTACGCGGTGGCGCCGTCAGATGCGAACGCACGTACGTGAGCGACACCCACGGTCGCGCTCGTCCACGTCGAGCCGTTGTCAGTCGAGCGGAAGAGCCGCGCCGTGTTCGGCCCGGCTGTCAGGAGGGTGTTCGTGAGGGGCATGCGATAGACGGCATACAGTTGTGTGCTCGAGGTGTTCGTCGAAGCGACGTTCGGCCACACCGGCGCGCCGGGCGCCAGTCGCAGGATCCCGTTGCCTGTCGCTGCGACGACGCTGCCGTCGGCCGCGACCACGACATCATTGGCCCAGCGAGACGTTGGGTAGCCGGTTGCGACCTTGCTCCACGATGCGCCGGTCGATGACTCGTAGATGCCGTCGGAGCCCATAGAGGCCAAGAACGCACCACGGTCCGCACTGTAGCCGGCCCTCGATACCCAGCCACCGGCGGGAGGATCCACCGCAGCCGTCCAGGAGTTCACCCCCGCGAACGCGGAGAGAACGCCCGCCGACAGCGCGACTGCAAACGCGATGAGAAGCAAGAAGATGCCGCGAAGGCTCGTGGAGGATGCGCGGGAACGACCCGCGCGATGAGTAGTCTGCATGGTTTCCCCGATTCGCAAGAACGACAGTTCACGAATCGCGTATGCAAGCATCCCGCCAAAGGATACTAATTCGGTAACATTTAACGCCGAGTGGTCATCCGAATCCGCGAGTGGCCGTGGCTACCCGCCGAACGTCTCGACGGCTTCTGCCATGAGATCGGGAATCGGCAGCGTCTGCGGGCACATCTCGAGGCACTGTCCGCACGCCGTGCACTTATCGGCTTTGCCCTCGACGCGTGAGTAACCGGTGGTCCAGCCGTTGGCCGACTCCCACATCGCCGCCGTGTTGAGCGCAGCGATCACGTCCGGGATATCGACGCCGAACGGGCACGGCATGCAGTAGCGGCAGCGAGTACAGTCGGCGCGCATCTTGCCACGCAGGGCGGTGGCGGCCCGTTCGAACACGCCGAGTTCGTCATCGGTGAGCGCGCCGGGGAAGGCGTCTGCCGCCACCGCGATATTCTCCTCGACCTGCTGCAGCGTGGACATTCCCGAGAGGAGCGTGCTCACACCGGGCTGGTTCCACACGTAGCGAAGCGCCCACTCAGCCGGGGTCCAGCCCTCAGGGCGATCCGCGAAGACCGGCCGCATCGGCTCGGGGAGCTTATCGGCGAGGGTGCCCCCTCGCAGCGGCTCCATGACGACGACGCCCATACCCTTCCCGGAGGCGTGCAGCAGGCCGGCGTGTCCCGCCTGGAACTCGGTGTCCATGTAGTTGTACTGGATCTGCGCGAAGGCCCAGCCGTCGTACTCATCGCAGATCCGCACGAAGTCGTCGGGTGCGCCGTGAAACGAGAACGCCGGAAAGCGGACTCGGCCATCGGCGATGGCGTCTTCCAGGAATGCGATCGCGCCAGCGTCACGGCTGCGATCCCACGCAGCGCCGTCGAGACCGTGGAGAAGGTAGAAGTCGACGTGGTCGGTCTTGAGGCGACCGAGCTGGAACTCGAGCATGCGCTCCATGTCGTCGCGGGTCTGGCACAGCCCCACCGGCAGCTTGGTCGCGAGGTTGACCCGGTCCCGCCATCCGCCGGACAGCGCATCGCCCACGAACGGCTCACTCTCGCCCGCCTGTCCCATTCGCGTCGCGTGGTAGAAGTACGCCGTGTCGATGTAGTTCACGCCGTTGTCGATCGCATGGTGCAGCATCTCGGTGGCCAACTCGTAGTCGATCGCCTCGGATCGGCCATCGATGATCGGCAGGCGCATGCACCCGAACCCGAGGATGGAGACATCAACGCCGGTCGTGCCGAGAGCGCGATAGAGCATGTGTCCTCCAGGGTCGCAGGCGCGCGGTGCGCGCGAGTTGTTCGGTTCTCAGGGTAGCCCATACCCCTCAGAGCCTCACATGGAACCCGGCGTGTTAGCGAAGTTCGCAAAGTGGAACTATCCAAGTGGTCGAAAGCTCTCCGCTGGCACTTGGGGACCCATGGGAGAAGCACTCCGGATGCACCACCCGCGCGAATCGGCACTGAGACGTCTGTTTGCTGCGCCCGAATTCGACGACCCTGCAACTGCTTCGATCGCCCGCGCGACGTTCGTGGTGGCGTGGACTCTGCTTCTCGCTATCACCCCGCTGTCTCTGATTCTGGCCTTGCTGTTCCCGCAGATCGCACGGGTGGCGATCGCGATGATCGGGGCGCTGGATTTCGTCGCACTGGTCGCCGTCGGGCTCGTGCGGGCGGGCAAGGTCGCCGTCGCAAGCCTGGTCTTCAGCGCCGCGTCTTGGGTCGTCTTCAGCCAGGCCGCCTGGTACACGGGTGGCCTCCAATCGGCAGCGGTCGGCGGGCTCTTCGTCGTCGTCGTGATGATCGGGCTCGTACACGGCTGGGAGTGGGGTGTTCCTGCGGCGTTCGCGGGCGTGGCGACGGTCCTGCTCCTCGCATCGGCCGAGAACGCCGGCTGGCTGCCGACTCCTCACTTCACCTACACCCCCATTGCGCACGCCTCGGCGTACGCGCTGTACCTGCTCGCCCTTGGAGTACTGCTGACGACCTCGTCGATCAGCCTGCGTCGTTCACAACATCGCTCGAAGCGCGCTGCAGGAGAGCGCCAGTTCACCGAGCAGCGCCTACTCGATGTCATCGATGCCGCGCCATTTGGGGCGCTCGTGTGCTCACTCGATCGCCACCACGACCAGCTCTGCGTCGTCCACGTGAACCGGGCCGCCAGCGACGTGCTCGGAATCGACGCGAACCGGTTCGTCGGCAAGCCGATCGACCGGGCTTTCGCGGCGCTCTCATCAAGCGAATGGCTCGCGAAGTTCCAGCAGATCGCGCATGACGGCGGACGCCACCACGCGGAGTCGGTGCCGTTCTACGCCGAAGGCCGCTCGGGCACGCTTGAGATGCACGCATTCCAGGTCAGCGACGACTCGATGGCCGTCTTCTTCGTCGACGTCACCGAGCGTCGGCGCGAGCAGGTGCAAATCCACCGTATGGCCTTCCACGATGAACTGACGAAGCTCCCCAACCGCAAGCTCCTCGCCGACCGTCTCGAGGTCTCGCTCGCCGCGTCGCATCGGCGGCGCACCGAAGTCGCGCTGCTCTTCATCGATCTGGACAACTTCAAGTCACTCAACGATCGCTTCGGCCACACGATGGGAGACGAGCTGCTCGTCGGCGTCGCTGACCGCCTGCGGACCGTGGCGCGAGCGAGCGACACCGTGGCCCGATACGGCGGCGACGAGTTCTGCGTCCTGGTGCCGGACATTCTCGAGCGCGAGCAGGCCGAGACGGTGGCCAAGAAGCTCGTTGCAGCGCTCGCCGAGCCCTTCGAGCTGAGCGGCCGCCGGCTCTCGGTGACGGCGAGCATCGGCGTGGCGATGACCGACGATGACGACCGGAGCGCAGAGTCGCTCATCGAGCGTGCCGACAGCGCGATGTACCGGGCCAAGCGCGCAGGCCGCAACGGCTATCGCGTGCTGTGAGACCGGCTGCACGGCGCCGCTCCGGTGCTACTGTGAGCGCATGAGCTCCGCACGCAACACCCCCGCCGAGAAGGTCGGCGCCACCTCGCGCACAGGCGGCGCCTCGTCGACCGCGCGGGCAACGAGCGCACGAACGCTCGTGCTCGTCGGCATCTTCGCCGCGACCTTCGGAGTAGCAGTCGTGATCGCGCCGGGAGGACTGAGTCCGTTCGGGCCGATAAAGGCGTTCGTCCTGTGCCTCGCCTGCGCGTGCGTCGCGCTCGGCTTCGCTCTCGACCCCGCCCTGCCGGTGGCCGCGCTGTCGCGGGTCATCTCAAGCCGTGGGCCGTGGGCAGCGATCGTGTTCATCGACGTCGTCGCGCTTTCGATCATCACCTCGATGGACCCCACGCAGTCGGTGCTCGGCCACTATCCCGAGTACCAGGGCTTCGCGCTGCTGTTCGCATCCGCGCTCGTGGCGCTCGGCGCGTTCGCGCTCGCCGATGAGGAGCGCACCTGGCGCGTGCTCGCCAGAGCGGCCGTCGTCACGCTGCTCCTCGTCGCCGGCTACGGCGCGCTGCAGCTCCTCGGGCTTGACCCCGTAGCCACGGCAACCGAGTTCGTGGTGCGCCGTGTGCGGTCGACTGTGGGCAACGCGAGCAATCTCGGCGTGCTCCTCGTGCTCGCACTCCCCTTCGCGCTCGAGCGTGTTCGTCGCGACACCGGCGCCTGGCGCGTCGCTGCCGGCGTATCGCTCGCCACCGGCGGCGTCACGCTCGCGTACTCGCTGTCGCGTGGAGCGTGGGTTGCGGCCCTCATCGGTACGCTCGCGTGGCTGCTCGTCGAGGGCCGCCGCCAGGATCGCGCGACCCGCACGCGCTTCGCGGCCCTCGCCATCGCCGGGGTCCTCGCAGCCGCCGTTGCCACGGCGCTGCTCGTCCCCTACGCCGCCTCCCGTGCCGCCACGCTCGCCGACCCGTCGTCGGGTACGGCCGGCTGGCGCACCGCGGTCTGGAGCCGCACGGCGCAGATGATCGTCGAGCGCCCGCTGCTCGGGTTCGGGCCGGCCACGTTCCGCTATGCGTTCCCTCCGCGCCGAACCGCCGCCATGCAGGCCGGCGAGAGCGGCTTTCAGATCATCGACGACCCGCACAACCTCCTGCTGTCCGCCGGGGTCTCCTCGGGCGTGCTTGCGCTGCTCGCCCTCGCGTGGCTGCTGGCCGAAGCGTTGCTGGCCGCGTGGCGCCCCCGTGGCGATGGCGCGCCTGACGACTCGCTGCAGGGCCCGGCGTTGGCGAGCGCCATCGCCGCGGGGGCCACGGCGCTGCAGTTCCACTTCGTGACGATCGATACCGCGAGCCTGCTCGCGGTATTCCGCGCCAGAT
>JAAXWY010000065.1 GCA_013334745.1 Coriobacteriia bacterium | reverse complement strand
CAAGTGCGTCACCTGCCACCCGACGCCTCGCAGCTCGTTCGCCACATGGGGCAAGGGCTGTGTCCAGGGCGGCTGCCACCCGGCCGGTACGCCTCAGGAGATGCACGGCGGAGCCACGACGGCACATGCTCCGGCCGCCACCAACACCGAGTGCTTCGCGTCGGGTTGCCATCGAGCTACCGACGTCTCCACGATCCATGCCTCGGCCGAGACCACCGTCAACGGACAGGCTCGCACCTCGTGCATGGTCTGCCACGACAGCGCCACCCTCACGAAGGACTGCTCGACCTGCCACACTGCGGCCGGCGTCGACTACCATCTGAACACTGCTACGGCGCACGCCTCTCGCACGATCGTCAGTTGCTTCGCGAACGGCTGCCACCCCGCATCGCGCAACCTCGTCGATGTCCATGCGATCTATGTGGGCCCGGGTTCCGCGAACTCGCAGTACGCCACCACGTGCGAGCTGTGTCACAAGAACACGAACGCCGATCGCATCAACTGGACGACTGCCACCGCGAGCTGTGTGTCGTGTCACCCCGTGTACCACGGCCGGGCACAAGGCGCCCCCGTCATTCACGGCGACCGTGACTCCGCGCACACCTACAGCGCCGCGAGCTCCGGATGCACCGGTTGTCACTCCGGTTCGCTGCCTGCGATCCACAAGGCGATCGACACCGTTGCGAGCGATTGCGTCTCGTGTCATCGCACGCACGCATCGCTCGACACCGGATGCGGCCTGTGTCACGCCAGCAACGACACGTGGTCCAAGACGGCTGAGTGCGCAAGCTGCCATCAGGCTGACCCGCATCCGAATCTCGACGCGTCTCATACCGCGGCGCCGCCTGCAGCAACGATCACCATCTCCGGCGTGGACTACCCCGCGCAGCAGTGCACCGACTGCCATCCCTCAATGGTCATCTCCACCCTCCACACGGGAGACTGCATGTCGTGCCACCCCGAGGAGAAGGCAAGCCTGACCCCGTCGTGGAACAAGGGTTGCGCGCAAGGCGATTGCCATACCGTCGGGTCGGCGAGACCGATGCACGACACCGTCGATGCCGCGCACGCCCCTGCAGCAGGTCTGACCTGCTTCAACGACGGTTGCCACGACACGGTTGCGGGGCAGAGCTTCGCGGGTATCCACGCAGAGGCCACAACGACTGTGAACGGTTCCACTGTGGCCTCATGTGCCGTCTGCCACGCAGCGGGCAAGCCCCAGGGCGCCACCTGCGAGGACCCCGGCTGCCATGGCGATGTGCTGGCCATGCATGAGTCTGGCTCGCACGGCACGACCGAGACTGTCTCGGCGTGTCTCGGCAACTGTCACGAGCCCGACCTGCAGGCCGAGCACGCACGCTCGACCGGTGCCCGCACGCCTGTTGGCTGCAGCACCTGCCACTCGGCGTTCGCGTCGGTCGTCTCCGGAACCTGGGACGGCACGTGCTACGCATGCCATACGCCGCAGCACTCCGACATGTCGCAGTCCGGCAATGGTCGCTGCCTCGAGTGCCATGGCGACAGTGCCGCCACCATCTCGGCGGTAGCGACTGCCGGAGCCTACGCGAACACGGCCGGCGATCACTCGGCTGGCTACGACGTGTCCGCCCACGGTGCCGCCGTGAGCGCCGGCAACGATGCAGGTGCCTCAACCGGCGTACAGTGCGAGGCTTGCCATAGCCACAAGGCCGGCAACGACGCCCTCACCGACTACCGCACTGCAGGATTGACCGCCGCGGACGGCAGCTACTCGGGGCTGTGCTATCGCTGTCACTCCTCGGAGTCGACCGAGACCGTCAGCGTCGGTAGCGCACCGTACTCGTGGAATGGTCGCGACGTGAAGGCCGAGTTCGCCCGCGCGAGCAGTCACCCGGTGTTCGCTTCCGCACCGGCGACCGCGTCTGTCGACGACACGATCCCTGTCTTCAGCCAGTCAAACCAGGCGGAGTTCGCATCCAGCAGCTACTCGATGACCACCAACCTACTCGGTGGGGGACCGCAGTTGTTCTGGGGCACGGTGCTGATGGCTCCGCGCGCTAACCAGAACATGATGTTGATGACCGACTCGGCAGGGACGAACCAGTACGACCGCGATGCTCACGCGGGGCTGTCGAGCTGGAATGACGACGGCTACAACCCGCCGGACATGCCCGCCGGTAAGGAGCCGATGGCGAGCGTCGTCGCCGATGACCGCCTCGTGGTTCTCACCGGCGGTGCGACTCAGGAACTCTGGGAGTACGCGCTACCGACCGCGTCCTCGGCAGGCGCATGGACAAAGGTGTCGACGCTTCCCACGGGCGGCGGAACGTTCGCGAACACCGTCGGCGCCGACATGGCCTACGACTCGACGCGTGATCTGGTCTACGTGATTCCCGGCTCGGGCAGCTCTTCGATCTTCGTGTGGGACCCGGCGACGCAGACCAGGCTCGATCGTTCGGTCACTGAGACCGACGGTGCGCCCATCGCGCTCGGCCAGGGGTCGATGATCGCGTATTCGCAAGACCCGGACGCGCTGTGGATCGTTCGGTCGGTCGACTCGGCCTCGACGAACCAGGGTTACCTCTACAAGGTGGCGCTCAGTCCCGGCTGGGCCGAGCACCCGGACGACCAGTTCGTGGCCGTCAACTCCGGCCTACGTGTGGCGCGTTGGCAGTGGCGTGAGGACAACGGCAACGCCTACGAGTATCAGCCGGCCAACTACAAGATGACTCGCTATCGCAAGGACGGCGTGGACACGCTGCTGCTCCTTTCGGCTTGCGCCGATCACTCCTACAGCGCGACGGTGTGGGTCCGCAACCTCACCACCACTCCCACGCAGTCGTGGGCGCATCAGTACCCGTGGGGCCCGTCGACCAGCCCCAACAACGGCCATTACCTCAAGCGTGCCGACATCGAGTGGGACGGCGGCAACTTCGTCTATGCGACCGAGACGTACATCCCGGACTACTACAACTGGGGTACCGTCGCGGCGATTCCGGCCTGCATCAAGAGGTTCAACATCACCACGTCACAATGGGAGCCCGTCACCCCGTACACCGGTTTCAACGGCGGCATCCTTGGCTTCGCGAGCGCTACGCCACCGGCTGGCGTGTCCGGCACCGGCTATGCGATGGCGGGCACCGTGGTTTCGCCCGAGATCACGCCCATGGCGGATGCCGTGGCGTGGGGCAGGGTGAACTACGCTGCAACCGTGCCGTCCGGTACGGCCGTCTCGGTGAAGGTGCAGGGCAAGTCGGGTGAGAGCTGGACCGACGTTCCCGGATTCGAGTCCGTCCTGGACGGCGATCAGCTCACAGGCGTCGGCGTTCACGACTACGACGCACTGCGTCTCGTCGCTACGCTGTCCACCACCGATCAGACCTACCTCACTCCGCAACTGAAGTCGTGGAGCATCTCAGCGGCGCATCCAATGATCGCCGAGCCCGCGACCGATACCCAGATCGCGAAGGCCGACCGCGGAGGTGCGATCACGTGGACTGATGTCCACGATGCCACCGCTACCGTCGGTCAAGCGATCCAGATTCCCGTGTCAGCTCAGCCTGGCTGGAACCGCAAGATCATGCTGACCACCAACAGGAGCGGCTGGTATCTGGCGTATGACCCCGCATCAGGCGTCTGGGATCCGTGGAGCTACCGCGGCTTCTCGGGCTCGACTCTGGTCACCGGCAGCGCCGCGTTCACTTCCGCTGACAACAAGGCGTACTTCACCGTCCCGCCGGGTCTGAGTGGCGACCTGTCGATGCTCAAGTTGGGTCCGCTCACGTCCGACCGGATTGCCAAGGAAGGGACCGGCACCGCCGACACGCTGGGCATCCAGCCGACCGGCGGAGATGCGGCGTACGACACCACCAGGAACGTCGCCTACGTCGCCCAGGCGTCGCTTGAGCCGACCACAGGAACCTACAAGTGGAATCGGATATGGCGCTGGAAGCCTGGAGTGGGTCCGATGGATCCGATGCCTATGAGCGAGAACTCGTGGCGTCCGTCCAATGCGATGGCGTACGCCCCGAAGGCGGACAGGCTGTTCCTGTGGATGACCGGTTACGCCACCGGGACCACCGTGCGTCTGAACTACGTGGATGCTCCCGCGACCGCGACGACCGCCACCATCGTGAATGCATCACCCAAGATCTACGGTACGGCGTCGACGCCTGCATCGGTCGGGTGGGCGACCGGCTCCAATTACAACACCAAACTCGCCGTATTCGAGGTCAACGGCCAAGAGTACATGGCGTCGTTCGGCGGCGGATCCGCTCTGGACATCTGGGGCAACCTGTCAGCCGCGCCGGGCAGCATCACGCGTCGCGGTAACGATGCGGGTGCTCCATCCAGCTTTGGCGCACAGCCCGTGCTGACATCCGGTGGTGAGTTGAAGTGGGACGGTGGCGAGTACCTCTACGCGACCTACGGTAAGTCCAGCCCAGCGAAGTTCGGCCGCATCAAGATCCCGGCCAACCCCATGAGTGATAACTGGCCCATGTGGGAGAACCTGACGGGCTACTACCTCGCAGGCGGCCCCATGACCTTCGTACGCGCCAGCGGCCTGCAGGTGTGGCAGACACTGTATACGCCCGAGATCGTGGCCACCGCGCGTGAGCGTGCATGGCAGTCGGTGTCGTACACCGCGAGCGTCCCGACGAGCTCGACTCTCTACGGCACGCTCGAGGGCTTCAACGGCACTGCGTGGACGTCCATCAGCACGGAGGGCTACTTCACGCCAAACTCGACCTATACGTTCACAACGCCGATGTCGACGGTCACATACCCCAAGCTGCGCATCAGATTCGCGATGAGCTGCATGGATGGTCAGGGGTCGCCGGTCGTCACGGGCTGGACAGTCAAGGGCGGCTACGGCGAGTCCACGTGGGTGACGAACCAAGCGCTCCCGAGCCCGGGCTCTACGAGTTGGGAGTCGGCGTACCACACGTCATCGCAGCCCATCGGCACCTCGATGAAGCTCACGCTTCAGGGCTGGAACGGTACGGAGTTCGTGGACATCCCCGGCTACGTCGACCGCACGGATTCAATGCTCGATATCCGCGACCTGTCGATCCGCCAGTGGCCGCGCCTGCGACTGCGGGGCTCATACACCACGGCAACCTACGGAACCAATCCCTCGCTCGACAACTGGTGGATCACGTCGTCCAAGCAGAGCGTGCAGTACGCCTCGTCACTCTCGTGTGCGAGCTGCCATAACGCCCACGTGGTCCAGACCGGAGGCGGCGGAGCGTGGGACACCGCCCGCGTGAGCGATCCGACCGGCGCGCGCGGTACGTTCTCGGAGAGCAACTCGACCGAGATGACGCAGTTCTGCCTCAAGTGCCACGGGTCCTCGCAGGTCGTCCGCGCGGTCGATGCCGCCACCAATGTTCCGTACACGATCGCCTTCTCCTCTCCGAGCGGTCCGTACTTCACGAGCTGGCTCAAGGGCGTCGGCAACACCGCGTTCGGGCTGTCGGGGCACCAGACGACCGGCGGCACCAAGGCCGGTTGCGAGACGTGTCACGACCCGCACGGCTCAGACAACGCGGCGCTCAACGCGTGGACGCGTCCGAGCGACTTCACGACAGGCGTTCCGGGAGTGCGTGACAACAGCGTCGCTGCGGCGTCCGAGGAGAACCTGTGCTTCCAGTGCCACGGCAACGGGACGCTCGGCGTGCAGGCGCCCGGTGCTGCAGACGTCGCGAGCTCGATCACGGCCACCTACGGGCACACGGCGACGCGTGAGCGCGGGAAGCACTCTGATTCCGAGTCCGCAGTCGACCTGGGAGTGCCCAACCGCCACTCCGAGTGCGTCGACTGCCACGACCCGCATTCCGCGCAGCCCGGCACGCACGTCGCCGGCGGTAGCCAGGTCTCAGGCGCGCTCATCGGCGCTACGGGCGTCAAGCCGATCTGGCCGAGCATCAACGGGACCACCGCGACCAGCTACGAGCCCATGCGGATCACGGGCGCCGCGACGGACGCCGAGGCGTACGTGTGCTTCAAGTGCCACACCAACAACACGCTGATGACCGCGCAGGCGACATCGAGCGGCATCGCGCCGACCGACCTTGCGTATGAGTTCAACCCGGCCAACGCGAGCTTCCACAACGTTCTGGGGCTCCCGGGCGGCGTGAAGACCACCTACACCATCAACGGGAAGACCGACTACTGGTCGTTCTACAACACGCTCAAGGCGCCGTGGACAGCGTCATCGCCCGTGTCCTGCAGCGACTGCCATGCAAGTTCGGTTGTCGGTCAGGCAAAGGGCCCGCACGGTTCAAGCGTGAAGTTCATGATCGATCCCAACTACCCGGATCCGTGGGCCGCTGCCACTCTGGATCCGAACACGGCCACGGGTGTCTCGGGCACGATCATCTGCTCGAAGTGCCATACGCTCATGGGTACCAATGACAACCCGATTCACACCGCGGGCGGAATCTCGGCCACGCGTGTCCACTCCAACTGGAGCATGGGCTGCAACGCGTGCCACATCGCCATCCCGCACGGCTGGAAGCGCCCGAGGCTTCTGGGATCGAGCACCGATCCGGCGCCTTACCGCACGGGTACGCACAACACGAGGACCGCACTGATCAAGCTCGCGATTCGTGAGCGCCCCGATCGCACATGGCGTCAGGGCGACTGCGAGGTCGGTTGCTCGAGCACGCACCGCGGCTATGCCGCGCCGACCAACTACTGGCCGTAGGTCACTACGGTCCGATCGGACCAAACGCGCCACTCAGCGGGGCGGGACGCCACTTCAGGCGCCCGCCCCGCAGCTTTCGCCGACCATTCGCCGCCAATGCCCTTGACACGCCACCCGCTCCTCGTCGTAGACTGCTCGGCAACCGAACAGCGCGTCTGTGACGGGGAAGAGTACCGCAGTTCCAACGCTTTAGAGAGCCGGTGATGGTGGAAATCCGGCGCGACGGACTGCGGGAATGGGCCCCTGAGACTCTCGTACAAAGGCCGATGGCTGATTAGTGCGAGCGGACCCCCACCGATACAAGGGGCAGGATATGAAGGCGCACGCGGCCGAGTATCCGTCGACCAAAGTGGGCACGTTGCATATGCAGCGGGTCAACAAGGGTGGTACCGCGAGACTTCGACTCTCGTCCCTTGGAGGACGGGAGTCTTTTTGTTTCCCGGACTCGGTGCCAAGCAGCGCGCGGTGAGGTCGAGAACAGTCGACCGACAGAAGGTGGGACCGAAAGATGATACTGCCGAGCAGAGACGAGTTCGCGGCACTTGCCGCCGACTACGACGTCGTGCCCGTCGCCCGCGAGGTCTACGCCGACCTCGCGACGCCGATCAGTGCGTTCATGGCGCTTGCGGACGGCGCCGAGCACGCTTTCCTCCTGGAGAGCGTTATCGGGGGAGAGCGGCTGGGCCGCTACAGCTTCCTTGGGGTGGGGGATCGCGAGGTCATCAGCGCCCGTGGCCACGAAGTCGTCGTCGAGAACGGCGGCGTTGCCGGAGAGTACGCCGACGATCCGCTGCGCGTTGTCGCTCGTGAGATCGGTGTCGGCACCGTGGCGCGCGTGCCGGGGCTGCCGCTGCTGGTCGGCGGCGCGGTCGGCTACGTGGGCTACGAGACGGCGTCGAGCTTCGAGCGGGTTCCTCGGCATGAGAACGACGTGCTGGGCGTGCCGGACTTCACGTTCATGATGGCCGATGTCGTCGTCGCCTTCGATCACGCCCGCCGAGTCATGCAGGTCATCGCACCGGTGCGGCCCGGCGGAGCTCCCGACATCGCCTACGACGCCGCACTCAAGCGCATCGACAGCTACCTCGCGCGCATCGACCAGGGCCCGCGTGGCGCCGAGCTGGGCGCCTACGGCGTCGAAGTGCCGGTCGAGATGCACGCGCACACCACCCGCGACGAGTTCATCGGCCAGGTGGAACGCGCCAAGGAGCACATCGCGGCCGGCGACATCTTCCAGGTGGTGCTCTCGCAGCGCTACTCGGCGCCCTACGAGGGCGACGGTCTCGATCTGTACCGAGTCTTGCGCGCGGTAAACCCCTCGCCGTACATGTTCTACCTGCGAACCCGCGACGTGACGCTTGTGGGCTCGAGCCCCGAGCCGCTCGTGCGAGTCGAGGACGGCCAGGTGCTCACGCGCCCACTCGCCGGAACTCGGCCGCGCGGGACGACCGCCGCCGAGGATGGCCGCTTGCGAGCCGATCTTCTCGCCGATGAGAAGGAGCGCGCCGAGCACGTCATGCTCGTCGACCTCGGCCGAAACGACATCGGGCGCGTCTCTGCGCCGGGCACGGTGACCGTCGACGAGCTCATGGAGGTCGAGTACTACTCCCACGTCATGCACATCGTGAGCAACGTGACCGGCGACCTCGCGCCCGGCAAGGACGCCTTCGACGCACTCGAAGCGACGTTTCCAGCCGGCACCGTGAGCGGCGCTCCTAAGGTTCGGGCGATGGAGATCATCCGTGAACTCGAGCCCGAGGCACGCGGTCCGTACGCCGGGACGGTGGGCTACGTCGGCCTCGATGGCGCGATGGACATGTGCATCACCATTCGCACCGTCGTCATCGCCAACGGGCGCGCGTACGTCCAGTCCGGCGCCGGCATCGTCGCGGACAGTGAGCCCGATAAGGAATTCGAGGAATGCAGGCATAAGGCCGCAGCACTGCAAAAGGCGTTAGGACTCGCCGCCGGTATGCGCTCAGAGTCGCTGGGCACACCCTCGGCGGACGTCCCTCGGCGGGGGCCCTCGCCGCTGCGCGGCTCCCCCGCCTGCGAAGAGGTCCGCCCAGAGGGTGCCCCCAACGGCTCCGAGCGCACACCCGCGGGAGGTGCCCGATGATCCTGGTAATCGACAACTACGACAGCTTTACGTACAACCTGGTGCAGCTATTGGCCGCTCTCGGAGCTGAAGTCGAGGTTCGGCGCAACGACACGCTGACGGCCGAGGAGGCGCTCGCGCTCAGGCCGGCCGGCATCGTCGTGTCGCCGGGCCCGGGCACGCCGGATGACGCGGGCATCAGCCGCGAGGTCATCCTCGCAGCCGCAGCCGCGGGCGTGCCGTTGCTGGGCGTGTGTCTCGGGCATCAGTGCATCGCCGAGGTATACGGCGGCACGGTGTGTCGCGCTCCCAAGGCTGTGCACGGCAAGACCGACGAGGTCAGCCACAACGGCGAAGGTGTCTTCGCCGGAATCCCGAGTCCGTTTACCGCGACGCGCTACCACTCGCTGTGCGTGGATGGTGACAGCGTGCCCGACGCCCTCGAGATCGTCGCGACGACGCCCGATGGTGTCGTCATGGGCCTTCGCCACCGCGAGCTGGCCGTCTTCGGCGTGCAGTTCCACCCCGAGAGCGTACTCACACCCGAGGGCACGAAGCTGCTCGCGAACTTCCTCGACGTCACCGGGGAGGTGCCGCTCGCGCGCGGTGCATCCGGCACTCCGGCCATCGTGGCCGCGGCCGGAGGCACGGCACGCGCGAGCGCCGGTGCGGCTGACATCGCCAACACCGCCGGGGCGATCGGACGCGTGGCGACGGGAGCGTCGCTCACCGAAGACGAGGCCTACCTCGTCATGAACCAGATCATGGATGGCGAGGCGACGCCCTCGCAGATCAGCGCGCTCATCACCGGTATGCGCATGAAGGGGGAGACCGTCGACGAGATCGTCGGCTTCGCCCGTGCGATGCGCGAGCACGCCACGCCGGTGCGCCCCACGGTGACCGGCTACATCGACACCTGCGGCACGGGCGGCGACGGGCTGCACACCTTCAACATCTCGACGACCACCGCGTTCGTGGTCGCGGGCGCAGGCGTACCGGTCGCCAAGCACGGCAACCGTGCGATCTCGAGCGCGGCAGGCAGCGCTGACGTGCTGGAGGCACTCGGCATCGACCTGTCGCTGTCGGCAGCCGACGTTGCTCGCTGCGTGGATGAGGCGGGCGTCGGCTTCCTGTTCGCCCAGGCGCTTCACTCGAGCATGCGACATGCGGGCCCCAGCCGCCGAGAGATCGGCATCCGCACCGTCTTCAACATCCTGGGCCCGCTCACCAACCCCGCGGGCGCCAAGCGCCAGCTGCTCGGCGTGTACGACGCGCGCCTCGCGCCTGTCATGGCCGAGGTGGCCGGACGCCTCGGCGCCGAGCGCGTGCTCGTCGTCAACGGCCACCCGGGCCTCGACGAAGTCTCGGCGAGTGGCCCGACCACCATCGCCGACTACGACGTCGCCACCGGCGAGGTCCGCACCTCCACGGTGACGCCGGAGTCGGTGGGGATCGCGCGTGGCACGCTCGCCGACATCGCTGGCGGTACTGCAGTCGAGAATGCGGCGATCGTACGCGCGATCCTCGGCGGCGAGGCCGGCCCCCGCCGCGATGTCGTGCTCATGAACGCCGCAGCCGCCCTGCTCGCGGCGGGCAAGACCGCCGACCTCGCCGCCGGCGTCGCACTGGCGCGCGACGCCATCGACTCCGGCCGCGCGCTGGCCGCACTCGACGAGCTCGCGGCCGTCAGCCAGCGCCTCGCTGCAG